>NZ_RHGZ01000020.1:0-89670 GCF_003789045.1 Marinobacter sp. R17
CGGTTCGGAACCACCTGATCCCATCCCGAACTCAGTAGTGAAACGAACCAGCGCCGATGGTAGTGTGGCATCTGCCCATGCGAGAGTAGGTCATCGTCAGGCTCCTAAATCCGAAACCCCAGCACGGTAACGTGTTGGGGTTTTTTATTGGCCGCCGGAAAATCGAGAGCGACCTGCGGGGTGCGCACGAGAGGACCATCCCCTCCGGACAGCCGGAGCAACCGCCCCAACCAACCCCAAAATCACCCGCTCTGCAGCCAAGCGAATCAGGCCATACCCCAAATAAAAAGGCCCGACAATCTCAATCACCGAGGCCTTTCAGGAATCAGGAACACTCAAACAACGCCAATCATTGCCCCTGCCCATCAATCCCCACAATCTGGGCAATAATGTCCTGAATCACCGTAAACTGCTCATTCACGCTATTCAGCACCTGTTTGACCTGCGCCAATTCCAGGCTGAAATACACGGCTACCGCCACCAGTCCCACCAGCGTCACCGACCAAAGCAGCCTTAGCCGGCGATAGCGTCGATCAACGCTTTCTTCGATCTGTGCCTGGAGCGTAGCGACGGTTGTTCTTAACTGGTGCAGTTCATCATGGGTGTCTTCATAGGCGATTTCGAGCGTCGACAGCCGGCCTGTCAGGCGGCGGCTGACCGAGGCCTCGTCGGTCCCGTTAAGAGGCTCTTTCGGCAGGGGTAGGAGAGGGATGTCGTCATCGCGGCCGGCCAGGATGG
This sequence comes from Marinobacter sp. R17, assembly GCF_003789045.1. Lineage (NCBI taxonomy): Bacteria > Pseudomonadati > Pseudomonadota > Gammaproteobacteria > Pseudomonadales > Marinobacteraceae > Marinobacter > Marinobacter sp. R17. The sequence continues at coordinate 739 of NZ_RHGZ01000020.1, forward strand.
AATCCACCATCTCGAGAAGCTGGTCGCGATCCACCTGTTTGCTGATCACGCCGGCCGCACCCAGGGCTTTTGCATCCTCAAGGTATTTGTCGGCGTTCTGTGAGGTGTACATGAAGACCGGAATATCCCGGGTATCCGGATCGTCTTTCAGAATCTTCAGGGCATCAAAGCCATTCATACCCGGTAGAAGGTGGTCTAGGAAAATCAGGTCATAGGGTTCAGCCCGAAGCATCTTGAAGCCTTCTTCCGCAGAGGCGGCGCCCCGGGCGGTAAAGTCTGCCTTTTCAAGCATGCGGGCAAGGATGATCCGTGCTGTCGACGAATCATCAACAATCAGCGCGTGGCCGCGAGGCATAGTGTTCTCCTTGTGTACTTATGACTCCGACCACGTGTGGGACGCCTTTTATAGGGTACCCACAGGCGCCTATTCCCCGCCCGGCCGTCTGGGCCATGGCTAGGACTGCGCCTAATTCCCTGGAGTTTCGAAAAAGTTATCCCCTCAACCCGCCTGACGCAAGGAATTCGCGCAGGTTATGGCAAGAGGGGATGGGATCATTGTCAGGACATCAGGGCAGGTGGATCTCAAAGACGCCACCGCCCAAAGGGCCGCCATTATACAGGTGAACGAAGCCCGATCGCCCACCTTCACGGTGGAGGTGGGCAACGGCGTTGGCAAAGTAGAGCCCCAGGCGTGTGCTGCCACTGGTAAAGTCGATCGGTGCCGCGGTATCCGGCGTTGCAGACAACATGCTGGATGGGTAGCCGTTGCCATCATCTGCCACCTGCAACACCAGGTAACCGTCCTCTTCCCGATTGCTGATGCGGATCTGCTTGTGAGTGTAGCGAATGGCGTTATTGAGCGTGTCGTTCAGCACGCCCGTCAGCAGGTCGGCGTCGAAAAAGCCGCTGACCGCCTCCGCAGCAATTTCATAATCGATGCCGCGGCCGTCCAGCAACGGGACATGGCGGGCCAGTTGGGCCTCAAGGTAGTCCGGCACATAATGCTCTTCAATGTGGGCCGAGAGATTGGACTGATCCAGGCGGTAGAGGCCGAGCAACTGGACCAGGTCCGAGTGGACCCGTTCAGCCTCGTAGCGCAGGGTGTTGAAACGGGGCGACTGGGTTACGCTCGGTGACAGCTCCTCCCGCAGCTCGTCCAGGGAATGCAGCAGCATGCCCAGGGAATTTTTCATATCGTGGACGGCAGACGCCATGACCATGGAAAAATCCGGCGTTGACGACGGGTCCCGGTCGGGACGGGTAGTGTCATCGGTCATGACAGAGCCTCGACTTTGCGTTTGAGCGACTGGAAGCGGCGATATTGTTGATGGCCTTCCGGCAGGCTGTCCAATTGCGCCAGACACTGACGACATTGCTGGATCAAGGCGTGGCGGTCTGCCCCCTGATCGATCTGCCGGAGCCGGACCTGTACCAGGTTGAGATTGAGAGCCGGATGAGCAGGAACCAGGGCCAGAGCCTCAGCGAAGGTCTCGGCGGCCGCCTCCAGATCCTGTTTCTCGAAGGCCTGAATGCCCTCGCGAGTGAGGCGTCTCGCTTGCAGTCGTTTGCGGAAACCGACGGGTTCGTCGAGCAGCGCTTCGATAGCCGACTGAATCTCGGCATCGCCTTCGCAGCGTTGCGACAGAGCCATCAGTCGCTTCTTCGCCTCATCCCGTCGATCCCTGGCAAACAGGGTGCGAGCCAGCTCCAGTTCGGCACCGGGGCTCAGGTGGTCTCCGCTCTCGATCAACGGGTTGATGATAGCGTCCGCCTCTTCAACGCGCTTCTGACCCTGCAGCACGCGCGCTTCGATCAGGCGTGAAAGGTCCGGCACATCGTCGGCTTCTGGAAACCGCTTGCGGACCAATGCCAGTGCTCGCAGAGCTTCATCGGCGCGGGCACGTCCCTCATCGCTGGTATCGTCTTCGCTGAGATCGCAGAGGGAGCGGCCCAGCCCCAGATAATGCTCGGGCTGGTCGTGAATGCTGTAGCGACCCAGTTGCACTGTTTGCCGCCAGGCCTGGCAGGCGGTATCCATGTCCTGGTTGCGGCTGGCCAGCGTTGCCAGTTGCTTCTGGCGCAGGATGGCGTTGGGGGACAGGGCCGTGGCCTGTTCCAGGGTTCGCTGCGCCGTACCCGACTTGCCGGCCAGAGACTGAGCCCGTGCCAGTTGGTCGTAGGCTTCAACCAGGTCCGGTTGCCGCTCGATCAGCGTTTGAAGGGCCTGTATGGCCTCGCCATACCGTTGTTCGGCGATGAGGATGCGGCCGAGCCCCAGGCGGGCCCAGGACAGATCCCGGGATTGCAGGACGTCCTCACAGATCTTGCGGGCGTGGCTGTAGTCACCGACCTGGTAATAGAGATCCGACAACGTCTTGAGTATCCAGGTGCGGTAACGGGGTTGCTGGGGCAGCATCTGGGTGCACAGGGAAATCGCCTTGGGCAGATTGTCGAGATCGATCTCACGGTTGATGGGCAACAGCACAGCCCGCTGTTGCAGCAGAGCGTTGAGCCGCTGGCTCAGGGACGCCTGGTTGATGGGCTTGGTAAGATAGCCGTCCGGCTGATATTCCCGGGCGCCCATGACCATCTCCTTCGAGGTTTCAGCCGTTACCATGATGAACAGCGAGGTGCGCCGCAGCAGCTTGCGGTGCCGCAACTCCTCAAGCACGTGTTGACCGTTCTTGCCGGAACCCAGGTTGTAATCGCACAGGACAATATCGAACTGATCGTAAGTGCAGCTCTGGATGGCGGCGCTGCCGGTGGCGCAGGCTTCGATATGTCCGATGCCCATGCCGCGCAGCATCTGGCGCATGGACAGGCGGAAATTGTCGAAGTCGTCCACCACCAGAACGCGGAGCTTCGAGAAGTCGATCGGTTGGTTGCCGGACTGGGATTGGGGCCTTGGGCTGCTCATGATCAGGCTCCCTGGGTGGCTTTCTTGAGCTGCTTGTTCACCATGGCGCGCAGGGCCGCTGGCTTCACAGGCTTGTACAGGATCTGGTAACCCAGCTCCAGGGTCCGGCTGCGAACATCTTCAGCCATGTAGCCGGTGATCAGGATACCGGGAATCGCTTCGCCCAGCTCTGCACGCAGGGCATCCATGGCGTCCAGGCCGTTCTTGTCGTCATCCAACTGGTAGTCGGCCAGGATAATGTCCGGCGGCTCACCGGCAAGCTTGTCGCGGGCCTCGTCCAGGCTGCGGGCGGGCGTCACCCGGCAGCCCCAGTTGTTCAGTAGGGCGATCATGCCGTCGAGGATATTCTCGTCGTTGTCGATACACAGGACGGACAGATCCTTGAGGTTGGAAAGCCCACGAGACGATGGCTTGGCGCTCTGTGGTGCCATGTTGGCCTCGACCGGCTCCACGCGTGGCACGGTAATGCTGAACATACTGCCCCGGCCCTGTGTGGACCGAACGTTGACCGGATGATCCAGCATGGTGCTGATCCGATCGACGATGGCCAGGCCCAGACCCAGGCCTTTCTGGTCAATGGCCTGTTGCAATCGGCGAAATTCTTCGAAGATCTGCTTCAGCTTGTCACTCGGAATCCCGGGGCCCGTGTCCCACACCTCGATCTTCACGTAGCCCTTAAGACGCCGACAGCCCAGAAGGATGCGACCACTTGGCGTATAGCGAATGGCGTTGGACAGGAAGTTCTGGATCACCCGGCGCAGCAACTGGGGATCGGAGTGGATCCAGGCGGAGCAGGGCACCAGATGAAGCTCCAGATTCTGCTCCTGGGCAATGGCAGAGAACTCCGTCGACAGGTGGCGTAGCAGCTCATTGACCGAGAAGCTGGACCGCTTCGGTTCCAGTGCGCCGGCATCCAGCTTGGAGATATCCAGCAGCGTGCTGATGATTTCCTCGGCGGCCTCCAGCGAGCTGTCGATGTGATCCACCAGCTCTTTCAGTTCGGTGCCCGAGGCCTTGCCGGCGAGCGCCGAGGTGAAAAGCCGTGCGGCATTCAGTGGTTGCAGCAAGTCGTGGCTGGCCGAAGCCAGGAAACGGGTCTTACTGACGTTGGCCTGCTCGGCCACGGACTTGGCGGTCAGGAGCTGTTCATTCAATACCTGCAGTTCCTGGGTCCGTTCCTTGACCCTTTGCTCCAGGTAAATGTTGGTTTCCTTCAGCGCCTGCTCGGTGCGGCGCATCGGGGTGATGTCCTGGAAGGTGGTGACGTAACCGCCACCGGGAATCGGGCTGCCCTCGATCTGCAGCACGGTGCCATCCGGGCGGTGCTGTTCGTCACCGAACGCCAGGCCTTCGCGCATGCAGTGCAGCCGATATTCCACCAGTTCGTCCACTTTGCGGGCCGGCAGGTTGGTCACCATGTTGTAGCGGATCAGGTCCGCGAACGGTCGGCCGGCGCGTACGAAGCCCCGTGGGTAGGTGAACATTTCCAGGTAGCGCTGGTTCCAGACCACCAATTGCTGCTGATGGTTAACGACGGCCACGCCCAGACTGATGTTCTCGATGGCGGATTGCAGCAGCTCCCGGCTGAAGGTCATCGCCTGGGAGGCTTCGTCGACGATGCTGACCACATCCTCGATCTGCATGTCTCGCCCGGTGAGGGTGGACTCCAGAACCACGCGGGCCGTAGAGGCCCCGATGACGGAAGCCAGCTGGCGCTCCACGTATTTCATCAGGTGCGTGCTGGCTGGTCGGTGGGGGGATAACCGCAGGGCGTTACGCCGCTCATAGTTGCGGAAGAGGGTATAAGCCCGCTCCTCGCCCATGAACCGGTCGGCGACCGCCTGCAGGTCGGAAATCAGGATCTCACCTTCCCAGACTTGTTGCTGCGGTGTGTCGGCCCGGGGTTCGGGATCATGGAAGAAGGAGGCAATCTGGATCTTCTCCCGCACCCGCTGGCGCGTTACCAGCGACAGGACGACGTAGATCAGCGTGTTGCAGCCGAGACTCCAGATGATGCCGTGACTGACCTCGTCCATATGCAGCCCGAACAGGGCCGTCGGACGCGTCCAGGCGATGCCCAGGATGCCGTTCTCGATCAGGGTATGGCCGAGCCAGCCGGTCGACGTCAGCGTGGGGATGAGCAGGGTGTAGCACCACATGAGGAAGCCGGCGGCCAGCCCCCAGACCGCGCCCGTGTGGTTGCCGCGCCGCCAGATGATGCCGCCCACCAGGGCCGGCCCGAATTGCGCTGCGGCGGCAAACGACAGCAGGCCGAAAGCGGTCAGGCTGTAGTCCTCTCCGGCCAGACGGTAAAAGCCATAGGCGGTCAACAGAATCACGAAGATGGCCACCCGGCGAATACTGAGCAGCAGGTAACTCAGGTCGCCGCGCCGGTTCATCCGCGGATGGAAGAACTTCAGCAGCGCCGGCATGATGATCTCGTTACTCACCATGGTGGAGATCGCCACCGAGCAGACGATCACCATCGCTGCGGCGGCGGACCCACCGCCCAGGAAAGCCAGGACCGCGAGCCACTGCTCGCCCGCCAGGATCGGCAGGCTGAGAATCATGACGTCCGGATTGGTCTGCTCGCTGGTAGGCATCAGCAGGCCGCCGGCCGCAATCGGCACCACAAAGGCGCTGGCGATAATCAGGTAGGCCGGCATCGCCCAGCGCGCGGTATTCAGGTCACGATGGTCGGTGTTTTCGACCACGGTGACATGGAACTGGCGGGGCAGGCAGATGATGGCCAGCATGGCGACCAGCGTCTGGGTGATGAACGCCACCGGCTCGATGTTATCCGTGGTGAGCGTGCCCATCAGGTTGGCATCGCGGATACGCCCAAACAGGTCGCCGAAACCATCGTAAAGGCCATAGCCGACGAACAGTCCCACAGCCACGAACGCGATCAGCTTGATCACCGATTCGAACGCGATGGCCTGGATCATACCCCGGTGGTGTTCGGTGGATTCCAGATGGCGCGTGCCGAACAGCACGGTGAAGATGGCCAGCGCCAGGGTGATGTACCAGGCCGAGTCGGTCCAGGCGGCTTCACTGATCGAGGGGCGGAACAGGCCGCCGGGTTCGGTCAGCACATTGAAGCCCATGGCAATGGCTTTCAACTGCAAGGCAATGTAAGGGATGCTGCCCACCAGCGCGATGATCGAGATCAGCGCTGCCAGGGACTGGGATTTACCGTAACGGGAGGCGACGAAATCGGCGATGGACGTACTGTTGTTGCGTTTACTGATGTAGATGATGCGCCGCAGCAACGGCGAGCAGAGCAGGAAAACCAGCAGAGGCCCCAGGTAGATGGGCAGAAACCCGAACCCTTCCTGGCTCGCACGCCCCACCGCGCCATAAAAGGTCCAGGACGTGAAATACACGGCCAGGGACAAGGCATAGATGTGGGTGCGGGCAAATTTCCGGTGATAGAGACCGGGGTGGCGGTCGCCCGCCCAGGCCACCAGGAACAACAGCGAAATATAGGTAACGGAAATCAGGGCGAGTAGCCAGACACTCAGCATAGACAGCCTTTGCCGCGGTACATCTTTTTTAGGGCCTGTTCATTCGATAGGAGCCGACGCCTGCTGGTCAGGAGCACACCTGACCCAGCAAACGGTCGCCGTCGGATAACTGCCGCAGCCCTTTGGTATTGGCCTTGCCATCATCATCGACCGGCACCAGCTCCTGTGAGTTGCAGTTCAGGAGATAGACCTGCTCTTTAACCGAGTCAGTATAGGTCCTCTCAAACCGGTAAAGATAGAAACTCACGACCTCGGGGTTGGTCGGGTCGGGCTTCACACTGTGCGTATCGAGCACCGTAAAGCGCACGACCTGCGGCACGATCAGGCTCCAGGGGCGCCAGATCACGCTCTGGGTTTCCTCATTGACCACCACTGCACCTTCCGGCAACCGGGATTGGGTGACGGTGTGCCACGTGTATTCATTGTAAGCCAGGTAACTCAGCATGCCGATGCCGGCAAACACCGGAATCAGCCAACGCGGGGCTTTCTGGCGTGTTGCGGCGCGGATGCCCAGTGCCAGCCCGGCAGCACCCAGCCCCGCGAACACGGTAGCAACAAAATTCCAGAACATCGGTCTTCCTTAAATAAAACGGGCTTCCCCGAAGGGAAGCCCGCCTGTTGTCGTTATGCAGCGTGCTGCATTGAACTACATTTCGGATTAATGGTCGACTGCGCCGGTGGCGCCGCGCGGATAGCGCACGTTTTCAACCAGATCCTGGATTTCCTGCGGCGGTTCTTCGGTGGCCGAGGACACTGCGAAGGCCACGACGAAGTTGATGATCGCACCGATCGCACCGATAGACAGCGGGGAAATCCCCAGGACCCAGTTGTCCGGCGTATCAGGCAGGTTGTTGGTGCCCGGGATGAACAGCCAACCCTTGTACACGAAGATGTAGACCAACGTGAAGGCCAGGCCCACCAGCATGCCGGAAATGGCGCCGGTGTTGTTCACCCGCTTGGAGAAAATCCCCATCATCAGCGCCGGGAACAGGGACGCCGCTGCAATACCGAACGCCAGCGCCACCACCTGGGCCGCGAAGCCGGGCGGGTTGGCCCCCAGGTAAGTCGCCACAACGATGGCCACCGACATGGAGATCCGGGCCGCCATCAGTTCGCCTTTCTCGCTGATGTTCGGATTGATGGAGCCTTTGATCAGGTCGTGACTCACCGCCGACGAAATCGCCAACAGCAAGCCTGCCGCAGTCGAGAGGGCAGCTGCCAGCCCCCCGGCAGCGATCAGACCGATGACCCAGCCCGGCAGATTGGCGATTTCCGGGTTGGCCAGAACCAGGATGTCCCGGTTGACCTCCAGCTCGTTCCCCTTCCAGCCGCGGGCCTCAGCCTCGCTCTGGAAGGCCGGCGTATCGTTGTACAGCTGGATGCGGCCGTCGCCATTCTTGTCGGTGTACTGGATCAGGCCGGTGGTTTCCCACTCCTTCACCCAGTTGGGACGGTCGTCGTACTGGATCGGGGCGGACTGGGTGCCTTCCGGATAGATGGTGTTCATCAGGTTCAGGCGGGCCATGGACGCCACGGCCGGTGCGGTCAGGTAGAGCAGGGCGATGAAGACCAGGGCCCAGCCGGCTGACCAGCGCGCGTCCGCCACTTTCGGCACGGTGAAGAACCGGATGATGACGTGCGGCAGACCGGCGGTACCGATCATCAGCGTCAGTGTGAACAGCACCATGTTCAGCTTGTTGTCCACATCCGCCGTGTACTCATTGAAGCCCAGATCGGTAATGACCTGGTTCAGCTTGTCCAGGATCGGCATGCCGGAGGCCGTGTGATCCGAGAACAGGCCCAGCGCGGGGATCGGGTTACCGGTCAGTTGCAGCGAGATGAATACCGCCGGGATGGTATAGGCGACGATCAGCACGCAGTACTGGGCTACCTGGGTATAGGTGATGCCTTTCATGCCGCCGAGTACAGCGTACACGAAGACCACGACCGCAGCGATGATCAGGCCCATGGTGGCGTCCACTTCCAGGAAGCGGGAGAAGGCCACACCGGCACCGGCCATCTGGCCGATAACGTAGGTCACCGAAGCAACGATCAGGCAGATAACCGCCACCAGGCGCGCGTTCTTGCTGTAGAACCGGTCGCCGATGAATTCGGGCACCGTGAACTTGCCGAACTTACGCAGGTAGGGCGCCAGCAGCATGGCCAGGAGGACGTATCCGCCGGTCCAACCCATCAGGAAGGTGGAGTTGGCGTAACCACCGGCGGCAATCAGGCCGGCCATGGAGATGAACGATGCGGCTGACATCCAGTCCGCACCGATCGCCATGCCGTTGGTGACCGGATGAACGCCGCCACCGGCCACGTAGAAGTCCTTGGTGCTTCCGGCCTTGGCCCAGATCGCAATGGCTATGTAGAGGGCGAATGAGCCGCCCACGAACAGGATGTTAATGGCAAATTGACTCATCGTGCTTACTCCTCATGCAGGCCGAATTTACGGTCGAGCGCGTTCATTCTCCAGGCATAGAAGAAGATCAGAACGATGAAAGATAGGATGGAACCCTGTTGGGCAAACCAGAATCCCAGGTCGGTTCCGCCGACGTGAATGCCGGCCAGTAGCGGTCGGAAGAGTATTCCGCAGCCATAAGAGACGAACGCCCAGACCACCAGGCATCCGACAATCAGGCGTAGGTTCGCCTTCCAGTAATCCACAGCGTTTTGAGGGTCGTGCGACATAACAGCTCTCCAATGTTGTTTTTATTGAACATGGGCTCTTTATTGGTAGGCGTTTGGTCCGAGACCGGCGAGACGGCTGCGACGATCATCCGTTGCTGTCCCATCCATGGCCGGAACCCGGTTCTGGAAGCGGATCAGTCTTGGGTCAAATCGTGGCTCGCGGCGTGCTGCACAGCGCTCGGGTCACTCGGAAATACTTATTTGCATTCTTTTTCCATCTTTACCCAAAGTCAGACTCTACCCGCAGCCGGGACATTGGATATTGGCAAATAGTCTAAGAATGCAACTGTTAGTCCTTAAATATCTTTGAAAGGCGACATATCGCCTGGTGATGGGTATGCCTCGCGAGGAAAAACTCATTGATATCAGTGGTTTTTAAGCTGTTGAATACGGCGCCCGACGCGCAGGGCATCGTTGAGGTCGGCCAGGGAGACAATGTTTTTCTTGCGGGCATAGCGCAGGGCGATCAGCGCCAACTCGGCGGTCGCCATGGCATCGGCGGCGGCATGATGGCGCTCGCTGACATTGAGGCCGAACCAGTCCACCCAGTCGTCCAGCCGTCCTTTTCCGACCTGGGCGTCGGGAAAAAGGGCCGGCAGGATCTCGGCAACGTCCAGCCAGGTGTGCCCGGTGTTGTAGCCGAGTCGGGATCGCAGGGCCTTCTCCAGAAACCGCCGGTCGAAGGCGGCGTGAAAGGCCAGCACGGGATCGCCGTTCATCCAATGCAGCAGGCGCAGAAGGGCGTCTTCCGTCTCGTGGCCGCGCCGTAAGGATTCGGGGCCGATTCCATGGATCAGCACGGTTTCACGAATATCCAGCTCCGGGCGCTGCAGGATCAGGTCAAACTGGTCGCGGAGCGGGATGGCCATGCCATCGATCGCGACGGCGCCGATGGCAATCACCTGGTCCCGGGCCGGGTTGAGGCCGGTGGTTTCCAGATCCAGGACGATCAACCGCTGGCCAGCCAGATCGGTGTTGTCGGGCCGCCTGGGCAGGGGCAGATCATCGGGTGTCGCGCGCCGGGGCATGGTGCCGAATCGCTGTGACAGCCAGAGGCGAATCTGGTCGATCGTAGTCGTCATAGTTGATAGGTGAGTTCCAGTTTGTGCTGAAGCCTTTGGGCCTGTCGAAACGATTCTCTCAGGATCCGCCGATCCAATGGATTGAGGTCGTCCGGGTTCACGTAGTTGTGCAGTGGTTGGTCCTGCCTGGCCTGCTCCTGGTGGGCACGCATCCGGATGGCCTGGATCAGGCCATAGGCCTCTTTCCAGGCATTGGCGTCCTTGCGGTCGAAGACGCCTTTCCGGGCAAGCTGTTCCATGCGCTCGACGGTGTTGGATTCGGTAATGCCGTTGGCCAGCGCAAACACCCGCGCCGACTCGACGAACGGCGCCAGGCCCTGGCGTTTGAGATCGAGGGTGTGTTTCTCCCCGTCCGGCGCATAGCGAAAGCCTCGGAACAGGGTCAGTGGCGGCCTACGTTCCACCGCATTGGCTGCCAGCATTTTCTGGAACAGGGCGTTTTTCTGGATACGGCCCACGATCCGTTGCTGGAGCTGCTCCAGGGGGGCGGCGGGTCCATAGACTGCGCGCATGTCCAGGAAAATCGACGAGTACACCAGGTTCTGCGGCGTCGAGGCTTCAATAAAGCGGATGAACCAGTCATCCCACTCGCGGCTGCTCAGACACAGCTTGGGATTGCTGGCCATGATGTTGCCCTTGCACAGGGTAAACCCGCATTCGGCCAACTCGTTATTGACCGTTTCGGCAAAGGGCAGCAACGTCGTCCGCACGTCGTCTTCGCTCATGCCCGCTGGCGGCTCGAACTGCATGCCGTTGTCCTGGTCGGTCAGCAGCGTTTGCTCCTGGCGTCCCTCGCTGCCGAACGTCAGCCAGGTAAAGGGGATGCCGGGATCGTTTTTCGCCATGTTGAGCTCGAGCACGCGGCGCACGGTGACGTCGTTCAACGTGGTGATGATCTTGACGATCTGCCCGGAATCGGCGCCGTGGGCCAGCATGGTGTCCACCAGTCGGGTCACTTCCGAGCGCAGGCTGACGAGCGTCCTCAGATGACCGGCGGTGGCGATGGTGCGCGCCAGTCTAACCAGGTCCACACGCTGAAGAGAGAAGAGATCCCGCTGGGACACGATACCGACAAGCCGGCCTTCACGATCGGTCAGGCACACATGGGCAATGTGATGTTCGGCCATCAGCATCGCGGCCGAGAAGGCGTCCTTGTCGGCGGGCAGGGAGAACGGATCCGGCGTCATGACCTGACTGATCGAGGCGTCGAGCGAGGCCGTCTCTTCGGCGATCATCGTACGCAGGTCGTGCAAGGTGAAAATGCCCACTGGCTGGCGGGCTTCATTGGTGACGATGACGCTGCCCACGTTGTTCTCGTGCATGCGGGCGACCGCTTTGCGAACGGGCGAATCCGGAGAACAGACGATGGGATTGCGCAGGGCATAGCGGTCCAGAGGCGTGTCCAGCGACTGGGCGGGGCTGATGGTGGCCATCGCGTTGGACTGGATGCGCTGGTTGACCTGATCGAGCAGGCTGCTGACGCCGCGCAGACAGAAATCGCGGAACGGATCGCTCTCGGCGAACAGGGTCACGAAGCTGGCGTGATCCAGGCTCAGGCAAAAGGTATCGCCGGCCGCCCGATGCAGGGTTCGGGTTGGGCGTTCGCCGATCAGGGCCGCGAGCGGGAAGCATTCGCCCTGGCTGATTTCGAAGGTCGTCTGGACGCTGCCGTCTTTGCCTTCGCGTTCGCCGCGTATCAGTCCCTGTTTGACCACATTGAAGGTGGTCACCGGGCCATCGTCCGGCGAAATCACCACATCGTTGTCGGCATAGAATCGCAACGTGCTGTGTTCGGCAAAATGGGCCAGATGGTCCTCATCCATGCTCGCAAAGGGATTATGCTCACGCAGGAAGGCCATAATGGCCCGGGTGTTCTGTGGATGGGGGTCCCGGTTTTCGGCAGGCATGGACGGTCCTCAGGGTTCTTGCGCTTTGTTATCTGACGAGTTTAGTTGAAGCTTTGAGCGGCCGGTGAGCGGATGTGTAAGACTAATGTACAACTGTAGACGTCAAAGGATTTGGTTAAGGTGCTTGCAGTTATCTCGTAACTGATCTCCGTCGGGATAACTGTCTGTGGTGTCTGAAAGCTTAAGGGAAGACTTCTTCCCGAATTTATGCTCCCCCGGTCCCCTCCGGGGGTTTTTTCGTTCTGGCACCGGCGTTTCCCGCTTCGTATCCTTTTTGGCCTGCTTCCGTGTCGGCACGGCTGGTGGTAGAGTTTTTCTGTCCGCCCCTGTATTCGGGCGTCGCGGACAAGCACCACAGCAACAAACCGGGTAGAACCATGACCACAAAAGAGGAGCGGCTCAGCTTCCTGGAAGAGATGAGCGATGTGCGCCGGATCAAACGGCCCAATCGCGCCGACGTCCAGGCGTCCCGCGTGGTGACGCCGGGGCATCTTGAGCGGCAGCATTCGGCCGTGAGCGACACGCCCAAGGACGCCAATCCGCTCACCGGTGATAACGTCGAGCCTCTCAAGAGTCACGATGTGCTGGCCTATCAGCGGCCGGGTATCCAGCATGGCGTCTATCGCAAACTGCGCCTGGGGCAATACCCGATTGAAGCCCGCCTGGACCTGCATCGTATGACCGTGGATGAGGCGCGTCGGGAAGTCTTCAGTTTTATCAACGAGTGCCTGACCCACGGCATTCGTTCCGCATTGATCCTGCACGGCAAGGGCGAACGAAACCCGGACGGCATCGCCCAGCTCAAGAGCTACCTGGCCAAATGGCTACCGGAACTCGAACCGGTCATGGCGTTCCATTCGGCGCAAAAGCATCACGGCGGCACCGGCGCCGTTTACGTCATGCTGCGTAAAGGTGATCGAGACAAACAGCACAATCGGGAACGTTACGGTTCCAAATAAATGGTCATCTTTCGACACGCCAACATGAGCGACACTTAATGCTGTGCGATCCGAATCTGTGTTGAAATAGGGTCACTCGAAAGCAATCAGGGAGTTATTCATGCGTAAGCTGATTCTGGTAGCCCTCGTCGGTCTGGTACTCGCCGGTTGCAGTAAGGACCGGGCCATCTGGAACGACAACGGTAAGGTGGATGAAGCCACCCAGAACCGTGAAGTCTGGGACGATAATGGCAAGATGGACTCCAAGGATCGCAAATTCTGGGATTCCAACGGCAAAATGGATTCCGGAGAACGCAAGATCTGGAACGACAGTAACGGCGATCCTGTGATCGAATAAGACGCAGTGATCGACGGAGACCTGAAAAGCGCCGGCTCTGTCCGGCGCTTTTTGCATGACGACTTTCCCCTCACCATCACGCGGCGATCCGCGTCCCTTCATTCCCGCGTCTATTCCTGTTCTTCCGATGGCCGCAAACCGGCTGGAATTGAGTGATTACTCTAATTCCGGCTAGACTGGCCTGAAACTGTCGGGTCTGACCACACGACAACACAACAATAACGGCATCACGATGAGAGAAATCGCATGACGATCAAACTGACGGTCAATGGCCAGTTACGGCAGCTGGACATTGAAGCGGATACCCCATTGCTGTGGGTGTTACGCGATGAGCTGGGGCTGAAAGGAACCAAGTTCGGTTGCGGAAAGGGGTTGTGTGGCGCTTGTACGGTGCATCTGGATGGCAGTCCGGCTCGTTCCTGCTCGACACCGGTCTCCCTGGCGGAGGGGCGAGAGGTCACCACCATCGAAGGTCTGGCGCCCGACGGCGAGCTGCATCCGCTGCAACAGGCCTGGGTCGAGCACAATGTACCCCAGTGCGGTTACTGCCAGTCCGGTCAGATCATGTCTGCGGCGCACCTGCTGAGCTATAACGCCGCGCCGTCTGACAACGAAATCGTCGCTGCTATGAGTGGCAACCTGTGCCGCTGCGGTACCTATGCCCGCATTCACGCCGCCATCAAGAGTGTTTCGGAGCACGGGGAGGCGGACGCATGAGCCTCAGCCGACGCGAATTCCTGAAAGCAACGGCCGTCAGTGGCGGCGGCCTGATGCTGTCTTTCAGCCTGGGTGGTTGTGCCGCCTCGGACAACGGGTACCGCCAATCTGACGGCGAAGGGCGCTGGACGCCGAATGCCTGGCTGGAAATCACAGATCAGAATGGAATCACCCTGACGATTGCCCGTGTGGAAATGGGACAGGGCACCGTCACCGGCATGACCACGTTGGTCGCCGAAGAGCTCGACGTTCCGCCAGACACCCTTCAAACACGCTTTGCCCCGGTGGGGGACGCCTATCGCAATCCCCTCTACAAACTGCAGCTAACCGGCGGCAGCACGAGCCTGGCGACAAGCTGGCAGCCCCTGCGCGAGGCGGGCGCAGCCGCTCGAATCATGCTGGAACGTGCAGCGGCCCGCACCTGGAATGTGGAGGCCCGTCGTTGCACCGGACGGGATGGCCGGGTTTGGCATCCAGACGGGCAAACGACATTGACTTATGGCCAGCTGGCGGCCCTGGCCGCCCACGAGACCGTTCCGGACCCGGTTCCGCTCCGCCCGCAATCCGATTGGCGTTACATCGGCAAAACGAACACCCGGCACGATGCAGAGATCAAATCCACCGGCCAGGCCGAATACGGCATCGACGTGGATCTGCCGGATATGGTGTACGCCGTCATGACGCGACCACCGCGCCTGGGCTTACGGGTGGATGGGTTCAATGCAAACACGGTTCGGGCCATGCCGGGCGTGATCGACGTGGTCGAGACGGAACGGGGTGTGGCCGTCGTGGCCGACAAGTACTGGCGGGCGCGCAAGGCGCAGGACGCGCTGGAGATCGTTTGGGACGAGACCGACGCGCTGGATCTGGACGTCGACCGCGTTTTCGAGATCTATGCCAGGGCTGCCGATGACGACTCCGGCGAGACCGAACGGGAAGACGGAGATGTTGAACAGGCCCGCAGCCAGGCAGGGCAGGTCCTGGAAGCCGAATACCGGGTTCCGTTCCTGGCCCACGCCACCATGGAACCGATGAATGCGACCGCACGGGTTAATGAGAACGGTATCGAAGTCTGGGCGCCGACCCAGGCACCGGACCTGGGCCGCATTGCCGCCGCCCGGGTGACGGATTTCTCGCCGGACGAGGTCACCATTCACACCACCTGGATCGGCGGCGGCTTTGGTCGCCGGCTGACCCAGGATTACATTGAAGAAGTGGCCGCCATCGCCTTCCAGGTGCGCCGCCCGGTGAAACTGCTCTGGTCGCGGGAAGACGACATGCGTCACGACGTCTACCGGCCCGCCATGCTGCACCGCCTGTCCGCGACATTGTCCGACGAGCAGCTCACCGGCTGGGATCATCAAATCGTGGGTCCCCAGGTCCTGAACTGGTATGCCCGGAACGCGGCAGCCGCCCAGTTTCCGTGGGCGCCTAAGTTCCTCTACGACAGCCTGGCCCGTGTGGGCGTCATGGCCGAAGGGATCGCCACCCCCAAAGACACCTCGGCCATCGAGGGTGCGGTCGAGTATCCCTACGCCGCGCCAAACGTGCGCGTGCGCCACACTCACGTGGACGCGGGAATACCGATCAGTTACTGGCGCTCCGTCGGCCACTCTCACAATGGCTTTGTCGTGGAAACCTTTATGGACGAGATCGCCCATTCACTGGGGCGCGACTCGTATGCATTCCGCCGGGATCTGCTGAAGCAGAAACCGGGAGACCTGGCGGTGCTGGACCGGGCCGCAAAGCTTGGTGACTGGAGCAGGCCGGTGCCTGAAGGCCGGGCGCGGGGCATCGCGATCCATCGCAGTTTCGGCACCCTGGTCGCCCAAGTGGTTGAGGCTGGCATTGAAGGTGGTGCCATCCGGGTCTATCGCGTCGCCTGTGTGGTCGACTGCGGCCAGGTGGTGAATCCCGACGTGGTCCGTATGCAGATGGAAAGCGGTATCATGTTCGGACTAACGGCCGCGCTCTACGGCGAGATTGAGTTCGAACAGGGCGCCGTGAAGCAGGGTAATTTCGACGACTACCGATTGCTGAGCATGTACGACCTGCCGGAAATGACCATAGATATCATCGACAGCGAAGCGTTGCCCACCGGCGTGGGAGAACCCGGCGTGCCGCCGGTGATGCCCGCGCTGGGTAACGCGCTGTTTGCCCTGACGGGTAAACGGCAACGCAGCATGCCGTTCAAAGTGGAGGTTTAGTGGCACATCCCCAATACGCGGTGCTTGAGAAGGCGGCTGACTGGCTGGCGGAAGGCCGGCGTGTCTGGCTCTGTACGATCCTGGAAACCTGGGGCTCGTCCCCGCGGCCGGCCGGTTCCATGCTGGCGGTCAGTGACGACGGTCGCTGGGCGGGATCGGTGTCCGGCGGATGCCTGGAAGATGATCTGCTGCAGCGCACTGCCCGGGGCGATCAGCCCGCGACACCGGTAGTGGTCGACTACGGCATCAGCGCTGATGACCAGGAGCGATTCCGGCTGCCGTGTGGTGGCCGTATCCAGCTGTTGGTGGAATCGCTCTCCGGCGATCACCGTGAAGGGCTCCGGCAACTGCTGCAGGCCCTGGCAGAGAACCGGCCGGTCAGCCGGACGGTCGCTCTGGATTCGGGGCAAGTGACGGTCGAGGTCGATGTGTCCGCGGCTACCGGCATCGAGCAGGATGAGGGTCGTATCCGTCAGGTTCTCGGGCCGGAATGCCGATTGCTGCTGGTCGGGGCCGGCGAAGTGGCCGCCCACGTGGCCGCCATCGGCCGCCGCTGTGGCTTTGCGGTAACACTGTGCGAACCGCGGGAGACCTTCCTGCGGGGCTGGCAGGAAGATGAGACACCCGCGGTCACGGCCCTGCCGGATGATCTGGTCATGGCCTCGTTCAGTGACCGATTCAGCGCGGTGCTGGCGCTGGCGCACGATCCGCGGGTCGACGATATGGCCTTGCTGGCCGCGTTACAGTCTGACTGCTTCTATGTGGGGGCCATGGGGTCGAAACAGACCTCAAGTGCCCGTCGGGAGCGCCTGCGGTCACTGGGCGTCAGCGATACCCAGCTGGAGCGTCTGCACGCCCCCATCGGCGTGGCCATCCGCAGCAAGACACCGGCGGAGATCGCTGTTTCGATTATTGCGGATCT
The DNA here is from genome assembly GCF_003789045.1 of Marinobacter sp. R17. Lineage (NCBI taxonomy): Bacteria > Pseudomonadati > Pseudomonadota > Gammaproteobacteria > Pseudomonadales > Marinobacteraceae > Marinobacter > Marinobacter sp. R17. The sequence goes on from NZ_RHGZ01000020.1 coordinate 18,008, forward strand.
GGTGGACGTCCGGCATGGCTTGCTGGCCGGTGGTGGCGCTCTATAATACCCGGCAATGATCGACGGATTCCCGAATGGCGACGGCCTGGAGACCCCATGTTTGATGTAACGCGCTATGCCGAGGCTGCCCAGTCGCTGATCGAAGCAGGCCGCTTCCTTTACGCCAACGGCTGGTCGCCGGCCACCAGCTCCAACTACTCGGCGCGAATCGATGAGCAACACATTGCCATCACCGTGTCCGGCCGCCACAAGGGCCAGCTGGGTGCTGGCGACATCATGGTTGTGGATCTGGCCGGAAAGGCGGTGCAGAGTGACGCCCGCTCTTCTGCGGAAACCCTGCTGCATACCGTGCTCTATGAGCAGTTCCCGGATGTGGGCGTCGTCCTCCACACCCATTCGGTGAATGCGACGGTGCTCAGTCGCGCGCTGGCCGATCAGGGAAAGCTGGAACTGCAGGATTACGAGTTGCAGAAAGCATTCCCGGGCGTGGGCACCCACGAGTCCACGCTGACCGTGCCGATTTTTGAAAATACCCAGGACATTGATGCGCTTTCCCGCGAAACCCGCCACTGGTTTGCTGAACACCCGGACCAGCCGGGCTACCTGATCCGCGGCCACGGCCTTTATACCTGGGGAAAGACCATGGCAGACTGTTTACGCCATGTGGAAGCATTTGAGTTCCTGTTCGCCTGTGAACTGGAAATGATGAAGGTGACACGATGACCACGCTGCGTATCTACCGAGAACAACAGCCGGATCAACCGGAGGTTGTGACTGACGACCCGACCGACATCCAGCGTCTGCTGAACGAGCAGGGCGTTCGCTTCGAACAGTGGCCGACCCGCGAACTGCCGGCCGATGCCTCCCAGGACGCGATTCTGGAGGCGTACGCCGATGAAGTCGCGCGCCTGAAAGACGAGTGTGGCTTCCAGACCGCCGATGTGGTCAGCCTGAACGCCGACAACCCCAACAAGGACGCGGCGCGCAAGAAGTTCCTCGACGAGCACACCCACAGCGAGGACGAAGTCCGCTTTTTCGTGCGCGGGCAGGGGCTGTTCTACCTGCACTTTGGCGAGAAGGTGTATGCCGTGTTGTGTCAGCAGAACGACCTGATCAGCGTGCCGGACGGCACCCGCCACTGGTTCGATATGGGGCCGGCGCCGGAATTCACCTGTATTCGTCTGTTCTCCAACCCGGACGGCTGGGTGGCCAGCTTTACCGGTGAGGACATTGCCAGTCGGCTCCCTCGTTACGAGGGCATGCTGGGAGCCGCTGGATGATTCGCGTCATCCTGACCGATATCGAGGGGACGACCAGCTCGATCACTTTCGTTCACGACGTGCTGTTCCCATACGCCGCCGAACACATGGCGGCGTTCGTGCGGGAGCAGGCCGACGAGCCGGCGGTGCGTGAGCAGCTGGATGCCGTGGCCCGGGAGACCGGCACGGATGCCGGCGATCTGGAGGCGTTGGCCCGGGTTCTCCAGGGCTGGATCGACGAGGATCGCAAGGCAACGCCGCTCAAGGCATTGCAGGGCATGATCTGGGAAAAGGGCTACCGGGACGGTGACTTCAAGGGCCACGTCTACGACGATGCGGCGGAGAAACTGCGTGAGTGGCACGATCGCGGATTACGCCTGTTTGTGTACTCGTCCGGCTCCGTCCAGGCCCAGAAGCTGATCTACGGTTTCAGCCGCTGCGGCGACCTGACGCCGTTCTTCAGCGGTTACTTTGACACCCGAATCGGGGCCAAGCGCGAAGCCGCCGCGTATCGGGCGATCCTGCACGAACTGGGTGTCGAACCCGAGACCGTCCTGTTCCTGTCGGACGTCACCGCCGAACTGGATGCCGCTTCGGAAGCGGGCATGGAAACCATACTGCTGGTGCGTGACGGCGACGCGCCGGAAACCGACTACCGGGTCGCCCGCGATTTTAACGACGTCGACGCGCTGATGAGCGAGATCGACTGACCCAACGGCGGGCCGATCGAGCCCGCCTTCTGCACTTTTTTGCCTTCCCGTGCGTACACTTGGCACAGATACCTGTATTTCCGGGCTGATGCTTTGCGCTTGAAAACGCTGTTCCTGATTCCTGTTCTGGCCAGTTTGCTGGCGGGCTGCAACCCGTTCTCGGCGCCGGACGCCATGATGGACGAGTACGTGGACCGGGTGGCCCGCGTGCTGGATGAAGACCCCCAGCTGTCCGACGTGCCGCTGGCGGACCTGTTTCCCCGGCGTCGGGAGCGGCGGCTGGAGATGCCCAAGCTCGAGCTGGACATGCTGGATTTTCTGTCCCTGTACGGCTGTGATCTCCAGGTGGTTGTCGGGGAACGCAATTCCGGCCTGGGCCGGGTGATGCAGCCGGTCAACGTGTTGCGTTACGAGTTGCGTTTCATCAACGCCGCGAGGGATTGCCTGCCGGAGCTGGAAGACGATAAAGAGCTCTACGCCTCCGTGAAGCAGGCCCGCGAGGCCAAGCTGGAAAGTCTCCCGATTGCCATCTGGAACGCCACCTGGGCCACCGAGGAGATTGAGCAGCTCTTTACCCGAACGGAGGGGCCGCTGCCCATGGACGCGAGCGGCGAGACGGTCTCGGATCTGTCCGCCGATCTCGGACTGCTGAACGACCGGTTAGCGGCCATTGAATCGGGCGATATGAGTGTTGATCTGGGCTTTCTGGGCGGTGTGCATCAACGTTGGCAGGCGGAAAACCGGATGGGGCAGCTGATCAAGAGCGCCCTGTTGCTCACCACGCGCCTGAACGACGCGGCGGACCTGGTCGAACGGCGTCTGGCGGATCATCCGCTGTGTTTGAACGGCAAGACCAACAACGACGCGGACATCGCCAGGAACATGTTCTTCAAGATCTATGCGGGGAAAGTCCAGCCCTACCTGGCCGCCGTGGAGCAGGCACGACAGGCGCTGGTGCCAGGTTTCGAGCGGCTGGGGCGCAGTCAGACGGCAGTGATGCCCGACGGCTTCAAGGTCTACTTCAACCGCTACATCAGCCAGCAGGGGCCGGACAGTCTCTGGCAGCAGTTCGATGAGGCCATCGCCCGCCACACGAAGCAGTGGCAGATCCTGCTCAAGCAGTGCGGCATGTCGCCCGGGGCGGCGTCCTGAGCGGTATCAGCGCTGGCTCTCGGGTGTGACCCGCAGGATTTCCTCGATGGTGGTGGAGCCGGCGGCAATTTTCTGGGCGCCGCTCAGGCGCAGGGAGCGCATGCCGTCCTTGTAGGCATCGATCCGCAGCTGCTCCAGATCGCAGGATTCGTCCACCCGATGGCGCAGGGCAGGAGAGAGCTGCAGGATCTCGTAGACACCGGCGCGGCCGCGATAACCGGTGTTGCGGCATTCCAGGCAACCGCCCGGCGCAAAGACTTCCGTGGGCTTGGGCGCTTTCCAGGGCCGGGTCAGGTTGGCCCAGGCTTTTTCGTCGATCTGCGCCGGCTGCTTGCAGCTGGGGCACAACGTCCGCACCAGACGCTGGGCCATGACGCCGAGCACGGTCGCCCGGATCAGGTAGGGCGGAATGCCCAGTTCGATGAGGCGGGTGATGGCGCTGGGCGCGTCGTTGGTGTGCAGGGTGGACAGCACCAGGTGACCGGTCAGGGCGGCCTGAACGGCCATCTCGGCGGTTTCCAGGTCGCGGATCTCGCCCACCATGATGATGTCCGGGTCCTGGCGCAGCAGGGCGCGAACGCCCGAAGCAAAGGTCAGGTCAATGCCGTGCTGGACCTGCATCTGGTTGAACGCCGGTTCCACCATCTCGATCGGATCCTCGATCGTGCAGATGTTGACCTCCGGCGTCGCGAGCTGTTTCAGGGTTGAGTAGAGCGTGGTGGTCTTGCCGGAACCGGTCGGACCGGTGACCAGCACGATGCCGTGGGGCTGGTTGGTCATGTCGGACCAGCGCTGGATGTCCTCCTTGCCGAAACCGAGCTGGTCAAAGCTTTTCAGCAGGACTTCCGGGTCGAAAATCCGCATGACCATTTTCTCGCCAAACGCCGTCGGCATGGTCGCCAGGCGCAGTTCCACCTCGCTGTTGTCCGGCTTGCGGGTCTTGATGCGGCCGTCCTGGGGTTTGCGCTTTTCGGCGACGTTCAGGCGGCCGAGGATTTTAAGGCGGCTGACGACGGCGACGCCCACCTGATCCGGAAATTCATAGACGTTGTGCAAAACGCCGTCGATGCGGAAACGGACCTGCGAAATGTTCCGGCGTGGCTCAATGTGGATATCGCTGGCGCGCTGCTCAAAGGCGTATTGCAGCAGCCAGTCGACGATCTTGACCACGTGCTGATCGTTGGCGTCCGGGCTCTTGTTGTCGCCCAGGTCCAGCAACTGCTCGAAGTTGTGGATGTTGGCGCCGCCCTGACTGGCGCTGCCACTGGCCTTACTGACCGAGCTGGCCAGCTGGTAGAACTCCACGGTAAAACGGCGAATGTCTTCCGGGTTGGCGACCACCCGCTTGATGTCCTTTTTCAGGACGTGGCGCAGGTTGGCCTCCCAGTCGTGCTTGAAGGGCTCGGCGCTGGCGATCCAGACCTCCTCCGGGAAAATTTCCACCGCGAGGATGTTGTGGCGCTGGGCGAACGCAAAGGACATGACGCGGGCGACACCGGGCGCGTCTATCTTGAGCGGATCGATGTGGTAGTAAGGCTGATCGGCCCAATGGGCGAGCCATTCGGTGAGCCGGTCGAGATCCAGGGTGCGTCCGGTCTTCTGGCTGGTCAGTCCGGCGATGGCGACTACTTCGAGCGGGTGGCGCTTGTTGGCGTCGGCGCCCAGATTGGCCGTCAGCACACGCTCGGCATCCGCCTGATCAATCTGGCCGTCCTCCACCAGGGCGGTACAGATATCCCGCAGGGTGAGTGTGGCACGGGGCGGGGCGGCAAGACTGGTCGTCGACATGGGCAAACTACTCGGGCCGGTTGATTTTCAGATGCACCATAGCAGAAACGAAGAGCAGCAGGGTGACCAGCGCGTTGAGACTGGGAGCCAGGGCACCCTGCGTCAGCCAGGCGCTGACCACGAACTGCATGAAGTAGAAAATCAGAACGAAGCTCAGCCAGATCAGGCCCCGGTTATCCCCGCGGGCCACCAAAGGGATGAACAGGAGCAGGGGGACCAACTTGATGGTCAGGACCAGTGGCAGGGAAAGGGCCGGATCCGGAGCCGGAAAGAAGGTGGTGATGACCAGCAACGCCACCAGGATGCCATACAGCACCTGGCACAGCAGTCGGGTCTTTCGGGCGCGTCCTGTGTGCAGCATGGCAGCTCGTTATTGTGACAGCCGAACGGCGAGGCGACCCAGTCGCTCACCCAGGGTCTGGCAGATGGTCGATTCGTCCGGCGTGATCGCATGGGGATCGTCCGTGCCGGCCCAGTGGCTGGCGCCGTAGGGCGTGCCGCCCGCATCCGTCCGGGACAAGGCTGGTTCCGTGTAGGGCACCCCGGTGATCAACATACCGTGGTGCATCAGTGGAATCGCCATGGACAGCAGCGTCGCTTCCTGGCCGCCGTGGAGGCTGCCGGTGGAGGTGAAGAGCGCGGCCGGTTTGTCCACCAGGGCGCCGTTCAACCAAAGGTCGCCGGTGGTGTCCAGGAAATGCTTGAGTGGCGCGGCCATGTTGCCGAACCGGGTCGCGCTGCCCAACGCCAGACCGGCGCAGTGTCTGAGTTCTTCCGTCGTGCAGTAGACGGCGCCTTCGTCCGGAACCGGCGGCAGACTGGCTTCGGTGTCCGGTGAGACCGGCGGCACGGTGCGCACGCGTGCCTCGATGCCGTTGACGCGGGCCACGCCTCGGGCCACCTGCAGGGCCATTTCGGCCGTATGGCCGCCGCGGCTGTAATAGAGAACGAGAATATACGGCTGTTCGCTCATCCGGTGGGCCTCAGAGGATATCCAGGACGGCTTCCGGCGGACGGCCCAGAGCCGCCTTACCCCCGTGCAGGACGATCGGGCGCTCGATCAGTTTGGGATGCGTGACCATCGCCTCGATCAGCTGCTCGTCGCTGAGGCTGCTGTCGTCCAGGCCCAGTTCCTTGTATTCCGACTCGCCCTTGCGCATGAGCTCGCGCGGCGATTTGCCGAGCTGCTTGAGGATAGCGGTCAGTTCGCTGGCGCTCGGCGGGGTGTCCAGGTAACGGACGACGTCCGGCTGGATGCCTTTTTCCTCGAGCAGGGCCAGCGTCTGGCGGGACTTGGAGCAGCGAGGGTTATGGAAAATGCGGGTGGCTTCTGTCATCGTGCATCCTCGGATTTCGGTGATCGATCGAATCTGCAGGGTAGTCTAACAGGAGGGATGCGTTTGCAGTACATTCAACGGTTTATCCCGGCCACTCTGGCAATGGCAAGTCTGCTGGTACTGTCCGGCTGTGACCGGCCCAGTTTTCAGGATGCCCAGGGCCAGACCCTCGACTGGTCCAGCCTTCGGGGGCAATGGGTGGTGGTGAATTACTGGGCCGAATGGTGCAAGCCGTGCCGCGAGGAAATACCGGAACTGAACCACCTGGATCAATCCCCCAATGTGACGGTGCTGGGCGTCAATTTTGATGGCATTACCGGGGAGCCGTTGCGCTCGCTGGCGGACAAGATGCAGATTCAATTCCGCTTGCTGGCGGAAGACCCGGGACCGGCACTGGACTGGAAACAGCCCGTCGGACTGCCGGCATCGTTTATCGTGACGCCCGAAGGAAAGTTGCTGGAAGCGCGCTTTGGCGCTCAGTCCGAGGCGGGCCTCAGGGCGTTGATCGAGGGCAAGGGGGCGTCCGGGTAAATTCCGGCAATCTTCAAGTTTCCCTGGAAATCAACCGCGAATTGTCGTCGCAGCGCTGTTAGAATTTCCCTTTATTCGTTGTCCCAATCAGAGCCAGATTTTCGCCCCATGTCCAATACCTTTGTCCATCTGCGCGTCCACTCCGAGTATTCGCTGGTCGACGGCATCGTCCGCATCAAGCCGTTCATCAATCGGGTGGCCGAACTCAACATGCCGGCGGTGGGGCTGACCGAGCAGTCCAACATGTGTTCGTTGGTCCGCTTCTACAAGGCGGCCATGGGGGCGGGCATCAAGCCGATCATCGGGGCCGACATCTGGCTGGAGAATCCCGACGAACCGGAAAAGCCCTTCCGGCTGACCCTGTTTGCCCGCAACCAGACCGGTTATCTGCACCTGACGGAAATCATCTCCCAGGGCTACACCGACGGCCAACTCCACGGTGTCCCCATCATCAAGCGGGAATGGATTGAATCCCGGGCTGACGGCCTGCTGGCGCTGTCCGGCGCCAAGGTGGGCGATGTCGGCCGGGCGCTGCTGGCGGGTAAGGCGGATCTGGCCCGCGAGCGGGCGGAATACTGGAAGCGCCTGTTCCCGGACGCCTACTACCTGGAATTGCATCGGACCGGCCGTCAGGGCGACGAAGACTGCCTGCACCTGAGCGTTGAACTGGCCGATGAGCTGGAGCTGCCGGTGGTTGCCACCAACGATGTCCACTTCCTCAACCAGGAAGACTTTGAGGCGCACGAGGCCCGGGTCTGCATTGGCGAGAGCCGCACGCTTGATGATCCCCGCCGTGAGCGCCGGTTCAGCGACGAGCAGTACCTGCGCAGCCCCGAGGAAATGATCGAGCTGTTCTCGGACATTCCCGAGGCCATCGAGAACACCGTGGAAATTGCCCGGCGCTGCAGCGTCAAGGTGCGCATGGGGGAATACTTCCTGCCGGACTATCCGATCCCGGAAGGGATGACGATGGACGACTTCTTCCGCAAAGTGTCGGAAGAAGGTCTGGAAGACCGCTTGTCCCGCACGCTGTCGCCGGATGATCCCGAATACGACGAGAAGCGCGCCGCCTACTACAAGCGCCTCAATTTCGAGCTGGATATCATCATCCAGATGGGGTTCCCCGGCTACTTCCTCATCGTTATGGACTTCATCAAGTGGGCCAAGAACAACGGCGTGCCGGTGGGCCCGGGACGAGGCTCCGGTGCCGGGTCGCTGGTGGCCTACGCGCAGCAGATTACCGACCTGGATCCGCTGGAATACGACCTTCTGTTCGAGCGCTTCCTGAACCCGGAACGGGTCTCCATGCCCGACTTCGACGTCGACTTCTGTATGGAAGGCCGTGACCGGGTCATTGATTACGTGGCCGAGAAATACGGCCGCGCTGCGGTCTCCCAGATCATCACCTTCGGTACCATGGCTGCCAAGGCGGTGGTGCGCGACGTGGCGCGGGTCCAGGGCAAGTCCTACGGGCTGGCGGACAAGCTGTCCAAGCTGATCCCGTTCGAGGTCGGCATGACCCTGAACAAGGCCATTGAGCAGGAAGAACAGCTCAGGGATTTCCTGAACCAGGATGAGGAAGCCCAGGAAATCTGGGAAATGGCCCTCAAGCTGGAAGGGGTCTGCCGGAACGCCGGTAAGCACGCCGGGGGTGTGGTCATCGCGCCCACCAAGATTACCGACTTCTCGCCGCTCTACTGTGACGATGAGGGCGGCAGCCCGGTGACCCAGTTCGACAAGGGCGATGTTGAGGACGCCGGACTGGTCAAGTTCGACTTCCTGGGGCTGCGGACCCTGACGATCATCAACTGGGCCCTGGAGATGATCAATCCCAAACGGGAGAAGCAGGGCGAGGCGCCGCTGGACATCGGCAAGATTCCGCTGGATGACGTGCCGTCGTTCGACATGCTCAAGAAGGCTGAGACCACCGCCGTCTTCCAGCTTGAATCCCGCGGTATGAAAGACCTGATTCGCCGCCTGCAGCCGGACTGCCTGGAAGACATGATCGCCCTGGTGGCCCTGTTCCGTCCGGGGCCGCTGCAGTCCGGCATGGTGGACGACTTCATCGACCGGAAGCACGGTCGCCAGCCGATGTCGTTCCCGCACCCGGACTATCAATATGAGGGGCTGAAGCCGGTCCTGGAGCCTACTTACGGGGTTATCCTGTACCAGGAACAGGTCATGCAGATCGCCCAGGTGATGGCTGGCTATACGCTGGGTAACGCGGACATGCTGCGCCGGGCCATGGGTAAGAAAAAACCTGAGGAAATGGCCAAGCAGAAGCAGTTCTTCCTCGAAGGCTGCGAGAAAAACGGCATCGAGAAGACGCTGGCCGAGAACATCTTCGACCTGGTAGAGAAATTCGCCGGCTACGGCTTCAACAAATCCCACTCGGCCGCCTACGCGTTCGTGTCCTACCAGACCCTGTGGCTGAAGGCGCACTACACCGCCGAGTTCATGGCGGCGGTTCTGACCGCCGATATGCAGAATACCGACAAGGTGGTGACGCTGGTCGAAGAGTGTCGCAATCTGAAGCTGGACCTGGTCCTGCCGGATGTCAGCACCTCGGAGTACACCTTCACGGTGAACGACGACGGCCAGGTGGTCTACGGTCTGGGCGCCATCAAGGGGCTGGGTGAAGGACCGATCCAGAGCATTGTCGAGGCGCGCCGGGAAGGCGGTGCGTTCAAGGACATGTTCGATTTCTGCAAGCGCGTTGATCTCAAACGGGTGAACAAACGGGCTATCGAAGCACTGATCCGGGCCGGGGCCATGGACAAGCTGGGTCCGGGCCGGGCGCAGATGATGGCCAGTATCGAGAAAGCGGTGCAGCAGGCCGGCCAGCAGTCCCGCAACGAATCCGTGGGCATGGTGGACATGTTCGGCGAAACCCTGGACGGCACCGACAGTGATCCGTTCGAGGAAGTGCGCAAGGTGCGCGAGTGGCCGGAGAAGGAGCGCCTCAAGGGCGAGAAAGACACGCTGGGCCTCTATCTGACCGGCCACCCGTTCGATGAGTACGAGCGTGAAGTGCGCCGGTTTGCCCGCCAGTCCATCGCCGATCTCAAGCCGGCCAAGGCGCCGCAACGGGTGGCGGGCCTGGTGGTGGCCATGCGCACCATGAAGAACAAGCGCGGCCAGACCATGGCCTTTGTTACCCTGGACGATCGCTCCGCCCGCATTGAGGCGACGCTGTTTTCCGAGACCTTCAACGACAACCGGGACCTGTTGCAGTCCGATGAGGTTGTGGTCGTGGACGGGACGGTCAGCCATGACGACTACTCCGGCTCCCTGAAAATGCGGGTCAGCGATGTCATGGACGTGGCCACGGCGCGCCAGCGCTACAGTCGCGGCCTGCAAATGTCGCTGTCGTCCGAGCAGCTGGGTAACGGGTTGCTCGACAAGCTGGACCGCACGCTGCAGCCGCATCGGGGCCGTGAGGGCACCGGCTGCCCGGTCTGGATCAACTACCAGAGCGACGAGGCGCGGACCCGGATTCAACTGGGTGAGACCTGGCGGGTCCAGCCCAATGACGATTTACTGCTAAACTTGCGACATCTTGTCGGCGATCAGGCCGTGGAACTGGTTTACGACTGATGTGTCTGGTCTACGACGAAGGTGTATAGCGCAAGTGGGTTCAGGCCGAGCCGGGTTATACCAATGTCCGCTTTTTCTAGGCATCCGGGCCTGTTAGGTTCCCTACATGACACTGGAATGGGTGTCCCGATACCGGTGTAGGCGGGACACGAGAGCCAACGACGACGGAAGATCATGAATCCCAATTACCTGGATTTCGAACAGCCTATCGCCGACCTGGAAGCCAAGATTGAAGAGCTGCGCCTGGTTGGTAACGACAGCGAACTGAACATCACCGACGAGATCAGTCGCCTCAAGAACAAGAGCGTCAGCCTGACCGAGAATATATTCTCCAGCCTGGCCCCCTGGGACATCGCGCGACTGGCGCGTCATCCCCGGCGGCCTTATACGCTCGATTACATCGAGATGGTGTTCGACGATTTCGACGAACTCCACGGCGACCGTAAGTACGCCGATGACCTGTCCATCGTGGGCGGCACCGCTCGTCTCGACGGGCAGCCGGTGATGGTGATCGGTCATCAGAAGGGGCGTGAGGTCAAAGACAAGGTCCGTCGCAATTTCGGGATGCCGCGGCCGGAAGGCTACCGGAAGGCCCTGCGCCTGATGGAAATGGCCGAGCGCTTCCGCATGCCGATCCTCACCTTTATCGATACGCCGGGCGCCTACCCGGGTATCGGTGCCGAGGAGCGCGGCCAGAGTGAAGCCATCGCCTACAACCTGGCGGTGATGTCGCGCCTGAAAACCCCGGTGATCGCCACGGTGATCGGTGAGGGCGGTTCCGGCGGCGCACTGGCCATCGGTGTCTGCGACCGCCTGTACATGCTTCAGTATTCCACCTACTCGGTGATTTCTCCGGAAGGTTGCGCGTCGATCCTCTGGAAGAGCGCCGAGTATGCCGCCCAGGCGGCGGAAGCCATGGGCGTCACGGCCAATCGCCTGAAAGAGCTTAACCTGGCCGATGTGGTGATTCCCGAACCGCTCGGCGGCGCCCATCGCTCGCCGGAAGACATGGCGAAGGCGCTCAAGGCCCAGCTCAAGTCCGGCCTGGCCGAATTGGGCGCGCTGGAAACCGACGATCTGGTCAATCAGCGCTACGAGCGCCTGACTGCCTATGACACAGGCCGGTAATCGGCTCGATCCTTCGACATGGCCTGTCGCACTGCAGCAGGCCATGTCCGCCCTCCCTGATGCTCCCCGCATGGTTGTCGCGCTCAGCGGCGGCCTGGACTCCGTTTTCCTCCTGAACGTGGCAGCCGCGTGGTTTGCCGATCGAGCCGAAGGCTTCGTCAGTGCGCTTCATATCAACCATCAGCTGCAGGCGGCCGCCCGCGATATGGCCGACCAGAGTCGCCTGGCCTGCGATCTGTTAGGCATCCCGCTGACCCAGGTGAGCGTCGACGTCGATGCAGGCGAAAGCCTCGAGAACGAAGCCCGCAAGGCGCGCTACCGGGCCTTTGAGCAGCATCTGGGACCGGGCGACTGCTTGCTGATGGCGCACCACGCGGATGATCAGGCGGAAACCGTGCTTTTTCGGCTGGTGCGAGGGGCCGGCGTGCGCGGGCTGGCCGGTATGCCGCAATCCCGCCCGTTAGGGGCAGGGCGTCTCTGTCGACCGTTGTTGGGGATGCCGCGAAGCGAGATTGAAGCGCTTGCCCGCCAATGGGCGTTGCAGTGGTTTGATGATCCCACCAACGAAGATACCGGCTACGACCGTAACTATCTCCGCCACCAGGTACTGGGCCCGCTGAACCATCGTTGGCCCGGGGTGATCGGCAGCATCGGTCGCGCCGCCCGGCAATGTGACGAAGCCCGCCAGCTCACGGCTCGTCTGGCGGCGTTGCAGCGGCGGGACATTGAAGATGATCGGCAACGGTTGTCGGTTGCCGGGCTGACGGCGCTGGATCTGTCAGAGCGGAAAAATCTGCTACGCTGGTGGTTGATTGATTGCGGGTACGAACCGCCTTCCTCAGCCCGACTCGAACAGGCGATGGCGGATCTGCTGTCTGCCGGTCCGGACCGGGAGCCGGAGTTGCGTGGCGCCGGGTACTGCGTTCGCCGCTACCAGGGGAAGCTCTACTGCCTGCGCGATCGCGGCGTGGCGCCGTCGTCGAACGTGACCTGGGTCACCGACGAGGTGTTGCCCTGGGCTGGCGGTGCGGTGAAAGCCATCGGCGGAGGGCAAGGTCTGACGCTGACCGTAACGGCGCGCCAGGGAGGCGAGCGCTTGCGGCTCCTGTCGGGTGGTCCCAGTCGGCCGCTAAAAAAATGGCTGCAGGAGCAGGGCGTACCACCCTGGGAACGGGACCGTATCCCACTGATCTGGCAGGACGATGAACTGGTGGCTGTGGGTGACTTGTGGGTTTCCCCTATACTGATCGAAGCCACTGGCGTCGCGTCATGGCGGATTGTCTGGGAGCGGGATTGTCGTTGAGTAAGAGGGGGCCTTCTGGTATTCTGGCGTCCCATCTTGAGATGACAATCTCCCCCCTTCACCGAACCAGATAAATCACACGGAAACTGCATGACGCGTTATATTTTCGTCACCGGCGGTGTCGTGTCCTCATTGGGCAAAGGGATCGCTTCCGCTTCCCTTGCGGCCATTCTTGAGGCACGCGGCTTAAAGGTCACTATTCTCAAGCTGGACCCTTACATCAACGTCGATCCCGGCACCATGAGCCCCTTCCAGCATGGTGAAGTCTTCGTAACCGAAGACGGTGCCGAGACCGATCTCGACCTCGGTCACTACGAGCGGTTCATCCGCACGCCGATGAGTCGTCGCAACAACTTCACCACCGGTCGCGTCTACGAAGAGGTGATCCGCAAGGAGCGCCGTGGCGACTATCTGGGCGGCACCGTTCAGGTCATCCCCCACATCACTGACGAAATCAAGCGCCGCGTTGTGGAAGGTGCGGCCGGAGCCGACGTGGCCCTGATCGAAATCGGCGGTACCGTGGGTGACATCGAATCCCTGCCGTTCCTCGAGGCCACCCGTCAATTGAAAGTGGAAGTCGGCCCGCGTCGTGCACTCTTCATGCATCTGACCCTGGTGCCCTACATCGCCACGGCCGGCGAGGTGAAAACCAAACCGACCCAGCATTCCGTGAAAGAAATGCGTTCGATCGGTCTGCAGCCGGACATCCTGCTGTGCCGTTCCGAGCATGAGGTGGACCTCAGCTCCCGCCGCAAGATTGCCCTGTTCACCAACGTGGAAGAGCGTGCGGTCATTCCGCTGCAGGACGCGAAATCCATCTATCAGATTCCCCGCATGCTGCATGAGCATGGCCTGGACGAGCTGATCATCGAGCGCTTCGGCCTGGAAAGCGATGCCGGTACGGCGAACCTGTCCGAGTGGGATGCGGTCGTCGATGCCCAGCTGAACCCGGAGCACGAAGTGACCATCGCCATGGTCGGCAAGTACATGGAGCTGCTGGACGCCTACAAGTCGTTGATCGAGTCCCTGCTGCACGCGGGCATCAAGACGCGTACCAAGGTGAACATCAACTACATCGACTCCGAAGACATCGAGCGTGACGGTACCGGTGCGCTGGCCTCGGCCGATGCCATCCTGGTGCCCGGTGGGTTCGGTGAGCGCGGTGTGGAAGGCAAGATCGAGACGGTTCGCTACGCTCGTGAGAACAAGGTGCCATACCTGGGCATCTGTCTGGGCATGCAGGTGGCGGTCATCGAATACGCGCGCAACGTGGCCGGTCTGACCGACGCCCACAGTACCGAATTCCGTCCCCAGACCACCACGCCGGTGGTAGGCCTGATCACCGAGTGGCTCGATTCCACCGGTGAGACCGAGCAGCGCGATGCCGCTTCCGACCTGGGCGGCACCATGCGCCTGGGCGCGCAGGACTGTGTGCTGGGCGACGATTCCACCATTGCCCAGTGTTATGGCCGCAAGGTGATTCGCGAGCGTCATCGTCACCGCTATGAGGTGAACAACCACTTCCTGCCGCAGCTGGAAAATGCCGGCCTGCGCATCTCCGGTCATTCCACCGACGGCCGTCTGGTCGAGGTTGTCGAGGTGGCGGACCATCCCTGGTTCGTGGCCTGCCAGTTCCACCCGGAGTTCACGTCAACGCCGCGTGATGGGCATCCTCTGTTCAAGGGCTTCGTTGAAGCGGCCCTGAATCGCAAGAAAACGAGCTAAACGCTGCGCCGGCCCCCCATTATGGCCGGCGTCGTTGTTTCTATCGCAGGAGCATTGAGTCCGACATGTCTCAGAAAACCATCACGGTCGCGGATCTGTCCATCGCTAACGATCGGCCGTTCGTGCTGTTTGGCGGGATGAACGTCCTCGAGTCCCGTGACCTGGCCATGGAAGTGGCCGAAGCCTATGTCGACGTCACCCGCCGGCTGGGCATCCCCTACGTGTTCAAGGCGTCTTTCGACAAGGCCAACCGATCGTCCATCCACTCGTTCCGGGGCCCGGGCCTCGATGCCGGGATGGAAATCCTCAAGGACATCAAGGACCGCTTTGGCGTGCCGATCATTTCCGACGTCCATGAGCCCTGGCAGGCCCAGCCTGCGGCCGAGGTCTGCGATATTATCCAGCTGCCGGCGTTCCTGAGCCGCCAGACGGACCTGGTCGAGTCCATGGCCCGCACCGGCGCGGTGATCAATATCAAGAAAGCCCAGTTCCTGGCGCCCCAGGAGATGAAGCACATCATCAATAAGTGCCGGGAAGCGGGCAACGACCGCATCATCCTGTGCGAGCGGGGCACCAGCTTCGGCTACAACAATCTGGTGGTCGACATGTTGGGCTTCGGCATCATGAAAGACTTCCAGTACCCGGTGTTCTTCGACGTGACCCACGCCTTGCAGATGCCGGGCGGACGGTCCGACTCCGCTGGCGGTCGTCGGGCCCAGGTGGCCGATCTGGCCCGTGCCGGCATGTCCCAGGGGCTAGCCGGTCTGTTCCTGGAGGCCCATCCGGACCCGGATAACGCCAAATGTGACGGTCCCTGTGCGCTGCGCCTGAAGCAGCTGGAGCCGTTCCTCAAGCAGGTCAAGGCCATTGACGACCTGGTCAAGGGCTTCGAGCCCCTGGATACGGCCTGATCATTCCCAATCCTGAATTTTCCAATTCCGACAAACCTAAATTCTGGAGACAAAAAGCATGACCAAGATCGCGGATATCAAAGCGCGCGAAATCCTTGATTCAAGGGGCAACCCCACGGTAGAAGCGGACGTGATCCTCGAGTCCGGCACCATTGGCCGCGCCTGCGCGCCGTCGGGCGCCTCCACCGGTTCCCGCGAGGCCCTGGAGCTGCGCGACAAGGACGCGTCCCGTTACATGGGCAAGGGTGTCACCAAGGCCGTTGGCGCGGTCAACACCCGCATCCGTGACGCCCTGAAAGGTTTCGACGCAGCGGACCAGCGTGGTCTGGACAAGGTCATGATCGATCTGGACGGCACCGAAAACAAAGCCAACCTGGGCGCCAATGCCATCCTGGCGGTCTCCCTGGCGGCAGCCAAGGCTATTGCGGCCGAGCGCAAGATTCCGCTGTACGCGCACATCGCCGACATCAACGGCACCGCGGGTCAATACTCCATGCCGGTCCCGATGATGAACATCCTCAACGGCGGCGAGCATGCCGACAACAACGTCGACATCCAGGAATTCATGATCCAGCCAGTGGCGGCGTCCAGCTTTGCCGAAGCCCTGCGTATCGGTGCCGAAATCTTCCACAACCTGAAGAAGGTGCTGCAGGCCAAGGGCCTGAACACCGCCGTCGGCGACGAAGGTGGCTTCGCCCCGAACCTGCCGTCCAACGAAGGCGCTCTGGCGGTCATCAAGGAAGCGGTGGAAAAGGCCGGCTACGAGCTGGGCAAGGACGTGACCCTGGCGCTGGACTGTGCGTCCTCTGAATTCTATCGCGATGGTCAATACGACCTGGCGGGCGAAGGCAAAAAATACGATGCTGCCGGCTTTGCCGACTACCTGGCTGGCCTGTGCGACAGCTATCCGATTGTGTCCATTGAAGACGGTATGGACGAGAGTGACTGGGACGGCTGGGCCACCCTGACCGAAAAAGTGGGTGACCGGGTACAACTGGTCGGTGACGATCTTTTCGTGACCAACACCAAGATTCTGAAACAGGGCATCGACAAGTCCATTGCCAACTCCATCCTGATCAAGTTCAATCAGATCGGCAGCCTCAGCGAAACCCTGGACGCCATCAAGATGGCGCAGGACGCCGGCTACACAGCGGTGATCTCGCACCGGTCCGGTGAAACCGAAGACACCACGATTGCCGACCTGGCCGTGGCCACCTGCGCAGGCCAGATCAAGACCGGCTCTCTGTGTCGTTCTGACCGTGTGGCCAAGTACAACCAGCTGCTGCGTATCGAGGAAGAGCTGGCTGGAAAAGCACCTTACCGGGGGCTGAAGGAAATCAAAGGCCAGGCGTAAGCTGGCGGCACAGCGCCCGGCCAGACCGGTTACCGGGCGTGCTGCACAGGAAGGCTCAGGTGTAAAACCTGGGCCTTTTTGTCAGATCAGGCCAGGTTAGGCCATGCATCTTTATTTTTGCGTGGTTCCGTAATCGCGCTTGGCTGATTTTTAGGCTAGACTTCGGTGGAAGTTCATAATGCAGCGCGCTGATTGTGCGCTGTTTTTGTCTCTATCAGGGTTTGTTCATGAAAGTGTTGTGGGCTGTCATGGCTGTATTCATCGTCCTTCTGCAGGCGCGCCTGTGGATCGGCGAGGGCAGTTTTGCGCAAGTCTGGCAGCTGCAGCAGAAGATTGAAGCCCAGAAAGCCGAGAATGGCACGCTGGCGGATCGCAACGAACGACTCTATGCCGAAGTGCGCAACCTGCGCAGCGGCAAGGGCGCGATCGAAGAGCGCGCGCGCATGAATCTCGGCCTGATTCGCGAAGATGAAACCTTCTTTCTGGTGGTCGATCCCTGATCGGTACCCGGGCCCCTTCGGATAGTTCCATGACGCAACGGCAATACTGGCTTGTGGTTCCTGCCGCGGGCATCGGGCAGCGCATGCAGGCCGACCGCCCGAAGCAGTATCTGCGACTCAGACAACGCTATATTCTGGATATCACCCTGTCCCGTCTGCTGGACACCGGCCTGTTCGCCGGTGCCATGGTTCCCCTGCACCCCGAAGACCGGTGGTTCGCCGGCAGCGACAGTGCATCGGACCCTCGTGTTTTTACCTGTACCGGTGGCAACGACCGATCCGACTCGGTTCTGGCCGGACTGAACGCGCTGGCTGATCGACTCTCCGATGACGACTGGGTACTCGTTCACGACGTGGCGCGCCCCTGTGTGGCGACCGAGGATATCCGGCGGCTGATGTCCGCCCTGGGTGACGGGGAGAGTGGCGGGCTGCTGGCTGCACCGGTCTCCGATACCATCAAACGACAGGCGCCTGATGTCGACGCGGTCACCGAAACGGTTGACCGAAGTGCCCTATGGCGCGCCTTCACGCCGCAGCAGTCTCGCTATGGATTGTTGCGCACCGCGCTGGAACAGGCCCGGGACCGCGGGGTTGCGGTGACGGACGAGGCGTCCGCCCTGGAGGCCATGGGGTACGCGCCGAAGCTGGTCCGCGGTCGGACCGATAACATCAAGATAACCCTGCCCGAGGATCTTCCGCTGGCGGGCTGGATACTGGATCAACTGGAACACTGAATGATGCGAATTGGACAGGGCTACGACGTCCATGCCTTCTGCGAGGGCGACCATGTCATGATCGGCGGCGTCCGAATCCCGCACAGTCAGGGCATCCGGGCGCATTCCGACGGCGACGTCCTGCTGCACGCAGTGGCCGACGCATTGCTGGGCGCGGCCGCACTGGGCGACATTGGGCATTTCTTTCCGGACACCGACGCCCAGTGGCGCGGTGCCGACAGCCGCGAGCTGCTGCGTGCGGTTTATCAGGCGGTAAAGGATGCCGGATTCCGCGTTGCCAACATCGACAGCACCGTCATTGCCCAGAAACCGAAGATGGCGCCTCATATTGCGCAGATGCGCGAGTGCATTGCGGCCGATCTGGCGTTGCCCGTCAATGCGGTCAGTGTCAAAGCCACGACCACGGAAAAGCTCGGCTTTACCGGTCGGGAAGAAGGGATTGCCTGCCAGGCCATCTGCCTGCTGCTGGATGAGGTCCGATGAGCCGCTGGCGTCTGGACTGGCCGACCACCTCGGGCTCAAGGCTGGGTACCGCCGTGATGCGATCGCAGCCGGAAGATTTTCAGGTCGTTGAAGTGATGGACACGCCCTTTTCCGGGGACGGCGAGCATTTGTGCCTTTTCCTCGAGAAACGCGGTGACAATACCGAATTTGTGGCGCGCCAGCTCGCCGGCATGGCCGGTATTCGTTCGTTTGATGTGGGGTTTTGTGGCCTCAAGGATCGGCATGCGGTGACCCGTCAGTGGTTCAGCCTGTATCGGCCGGGCAAGCCGGATGATGCGGCGTTGATTGATGCGATCGGTCAGCGCTGGACGGTGCTGGAGGAGGCCCGTCACAAGCGCAAACTGCGGCGGGGCGACCATTCGGGCAATCGGTTCTGCCTGACCCTGCGTGACGTGACGGCAGACCCGGAAGCGCTTGAAGAGCGACTGGCGACGCTGCGGGACTCCGGCATTCCCAACTATTTCGGACCGCAGCGCTTCGGGCGGGACGGTAATAATCTGGCCCAGGCGGTGGCCCAGGGCGACCGCCCGCGCCGCGGGCGCAACTTCAAGGCCGGGATGGCCTTCTCGGCGGCCCGGTCATGGTTGTTTAACGAAGTTCTGGCAGAACGGGTGGAGCGAGACGACTGGCGCGAGATAATAGAGGGCGACCCCTGGTCCGCAGAGCCCACGGGTCCTCTCTGGGGCGATGGCGGTACCCGCGCTGGCGGTGACCTGGAACGGATCGAGCGTGATGTCGTGGGTCGCCACCCGGAGATGGCCGGCGTTTTCGCCAGCACCCGGATGAAGCCCGAGCGCCGCTCGCTAAGGCTGCCGATCTCCGGACTGGCTTGGTGCTGGCCCGAACCCGGCTGCCTTCAGCTGGATTTCCAGTTGGCGTCCGGTGGTTTCGCAACGGCATTGGTGGCTGAAATTCTCGACGTTGTGGCTGGCGAGGGGAATGGAAACCCGGCATCATAGTGGGTTGATGTTCATAGGCTCGTGACGACCTGCAATTTGCCTGCGAAGGGTAAGGGCAGGCGCCAATTGAAACGGAGACGGATGTGCGGATTTTGCTGGCGAATGATGACGGTGTTCATTCTCCGGGGCTGAAAGTCCTTTACGAGGGGCTCCGGGGACTCGGCGATCTCAGTGTGGTGGCGCCCGATCGCGACCACAGCGGGGCGAGTAATTCCCTGACACTGAATCGTCCGTTGACGGTCGAAACCCATCCCCAGGGCTTCCTGTCTGTGGACGGCACCCCGACCGACTGCGTCAACCTGGCCGTGAACGGGCTGTTCGATCATCCGTTCGACCGTGTCATTTCCGGCATCAATACCCACGCCAACCTGGGCGACGACGTGATTTATTCCGGTACGGTCGCCGCCGCCACGGAAGGGCGTTCATTGGGGTTGCCAGCCATTGCCGTTTCCCTGGTCAATGACGGCCATTTCCATTACGAGACGGCCGCGCGCGCCGTGCGAACGCTGGTGGAAAAAGAAGCCACACTGGCGTTGGGGCCGCGCTGTCTGTTGAATGTCAACGTGCCGGATGTTCCCTGGGAGGAACTGGCCGGATTCCAGGTAACGCGTCTGGGGCACCGGGGGCGGGGCGAGCCGGCGATTCCGATGACCTGCCCGCGGGGCAAGAAGCGTTACTGGATCGGTGCAGCCGGGGCCGGTGACGACGCCGGTCCGGGCACTGACTTTTACGCCGTTCGCCACAATTACGTTTCGATTACGCCGATCCAGGTCGACATGACCCGTCACGAGGCCCTGGATTCCCTCAGCCAGTGGCTGGAGGCGGAGGATTGATGGTGGCTGAACTGCAGGGGATCGGCATGACATCTCGCCGGACCCGAATGAGACTGATCCAGCGCCTGCGCGAGTCGGGCATTCAGGATGAGCGGGTGCTGACAGCACTGGCGGAAATTCCGCGGCATATTTTCCTGGATGAAGCGCTTTCCCACCGGGCCTATGAGGACACGGCGTTACCCATAGGCTATCAGCAGACCCTGTCCCAACCTTATATCGTGGCTCGTATGACGGAAGTGCTGATGGAGCACAATCCGTCACGGGTACTGGAACTGGGAACCGGTTCGGGATACCAGACGGCCGTGCTTGCACAGTTGGTGGATGAGGTCTTCAGTGTTGAGCGCATTAATCCGCTACTCAATAAGGCGAGGGAACGGATGCGAACGCTCCACCTGCGTAACACCAGCCTGCGTCTGGCCGGCGATGTGATGGGGTGGCCAGAGAACGCGCCCTTCGACGGTATTCTCGTCACGGCGGCTCCGGCGTCCATGCCGGAGGACTTGCTGCCCCAGTTAGCCGAAGGCGGGGTGATGGTGGCTCCCATCGGCGAAACGACCCAGGTGCTGACCAAGGTTATTCGCCGCGGCGACGATTACGAGATCACTGAGTTGGAACCGGTCCGGTTCGTGCCGCTGTTGAACGGGGTGGTTCGATGACTCATGAATCGCAAACACCTGTGGAACGCCAACACCTGCTTGCCATTCTGCTGCGGGGCATTGCCATGGGCGCGGCCGATGTGGTGCCCGGCGTCTCCGGCGGCACGATTGCCTTTATCACGGGTATCTACGAGCGCCTGCTGAACGCCATCGGCGCCTTTCCGCGCGCCCTGACCGGAGAGTTGCTCCGGGGCCGTGTCGGCGCCTTCTGGTCAAGGATGGACGGCACCTTCCTGGTGCTGCTGTTTGGTGGCATCATCGCCAGCATCATTACCCTCTCAGGGGCGATCCGCTTTGCGCTCTCCCATTATCCGGTCTTCCTCTGGAGCTTCTTTTTCGGCCTGATCCTGGCGTCCGCCTGGCACGTGGGTCGTGAAATCGGCCGCTGGGGGATCGGGCAGGCTCTGCTGCTGTTTATCGGCGCAATCGCCGCCTGGTTCGTCACCCAGATGTCACCGGGCGAAACGCCGGTGACCTACTGGACGCTGTTCGGGTCCGGTGCCCTGGCCATCTGCGCAATGATCCTGCCCGGCATCTCCGGCAGCTTCATTCTCCTGATGATTGGCATGTACGGACCGATCCTGACGGCTGTTAACGAATGGCAACTGGACCGTCTCGGACTGTTTGTGACAGGTTGTGTTGTCGGGCTGTTGTCGATCGCACAGGTTCTGTCGTGGGCATTCCGACGCTATCGGGACGGGATGCTCGCCTTGCTGACCGGGTTTATGCTGGGGGCACTCAGCAAAGTCTGGCCCTGGAAGGAAGCCATCAGTTGGCGTATCAACAGCCATGGCGAACGCGTACCGCTGGAAGAGATCAACCTGTTACCCGGAACCTATGCCAGCGTGACGGGTGAATCGTCCGCGCTGATGGCTGCGATCGGGCTGGCTATACTCGGGGTGGTGGTTGTGCTCGGTCTGGAATGGTTTGGCCGCATGCGTCAGGCACGCGCGGCCGCGTCGTGAACCGGGACAGGTCACGGAATATCAGTGCTCACTGTCACAGCAAATATGTGAACTTGTTACTTTTCGTGTTACCGATCGGAACACCTATTTAGATTAAGTAACTTTAATTTGTTTAAAAAATATGCAATGAATTAGTGACTTATATTGCATTCTTCAGGGACTGCACTATTTTTCATACAAATTTGAAATAAAAAAGAAGCTGTTATTTCCGTGAGCTTAGATGGTCGTACAGGGTTTCGGGACCAGAAACCGGCGGTTTCTCTCCTGGCGAAGTGCTACCGCCGTCTGTCCTTCCGGGGCCTGGGCGCCGGTTTGCTTGTCCTGTTTTTGCTCTCGGGCTGCAATACCGCCGACATCTATCAGGACGACCGATACAACCCGCCAGTTTACTGGGGCCAGCACGTCGTCCGGTCCGGCGAGACCCTATACAGCATTGCCTGGCGATATGGGCGTGACTATCGCGAGCTGGGCAACGCCAATGGCATCAAACCGCCTTACACCATCAAACCGGGGCAGGTCATCCGCCTGGATCTGAGAGGCCACGTGCCTTCAGGGCAGTCCGTGGCGTCGTCATCGGCTTCCACTTCCACATCCCGAAAGGCCAGTCGGCCAGCACCCCGCCAGACGCCCACGTCCGCTCCCAAACCCCGGATTCAGAGGGCACCGCAAGCGGATAAATCCCTGCAGGAGCAGACTCAGGTGGTCTCTGACATCCAGTGGCGTTGGCCCAATGTTGGCCCCGTAATTGCAGGATACTCAACGTCGGGAAAAGTCAATAAGGGTGTTGATATTTCCGGCAAACCGGGTGATCCGGTCAGGGCAGCCGCCAGAGGTAGCGTGGTCTATGCGGGCAGCGGGTTGTTGGGTTACGGTAACCTGATCATCATCAATCATAATGAGCACTACCTGAGCGCATACGCTCACAACCGGAAGATATTGGTGCAGGAGGGAGAAAACGTCAGGGCGGGCCAGCTCATTGCCGAAATGGGCAGCAGCGGCGCCAATGCGACGAAGCTGCATTTTGAGATAAGAAAAAACGGCAACCCGGTGGATCCGATGCATTATTTGCCACCGAGGTAGACGGAACCGCCCCGACTGCTGAAAAACACATGTCACATCGCTGAAAAGTAAACGTGTCATAAGCAGTTGAAAAGAACAGCAGGCACTTGTCGAACAACAAGAATTCCGGCAGGTGATAAGAATGGGGTTAAAAGGCGGGGCAAGAACTATGTCAGCAGAGCGTGATGAACTCATTGTTGATCGTGTGGCAGATGTCGAGGATCCGGAAGAAGAGACTCTGACAGTCGACTCCAGCAACCAGGAACAGGATGATGCGCCCTTAACGGACTCATCCGATCTCTCCAAGGCTTCAGGCCGCTACTACACCAGCCAGAAACAGCTGGACGCTACCCAGCTCTATCTCAACGAAATCGGTTTCTCACCACTCCTCACACCGGAAGAAGAAGTCTACTTCGCACGGTTGGCCCGTAAGGGACAGGAAGCCGGACGCAAACGGATGATCGAAAGCAACCTGCGTCTGGTGGTGAAAATTGCACGGCGCTATGTGAACCGGGGCCTGACTCTGCTCGATTTGATCGAGGAGGGGAATCTCGGCCTGATCCGCGCCGTTGAGAAATTCGACCCGGAACGCGGTTTCCGTTTCTCCACCTACGCGACCTGGTGGATTCGCCAGACCATCGAGCGTGCCATCATGAATCAGACGCGCACGATTCGCCTGCCGATTCACGTGGTCAAGGAACTGAACCTGTACTTGCGCGCAGCGCGTGAGCTGACCCAAAAGCTGGATCACGAACCGTCTGCGGAAGAAATCGCGCAGATGGTCGACAAGCCGGTCAACGATGTGAAACGCATGCTGGGCCTGAACGAGCGGGTCACCTCCGTGGACACTCCGATCGGCAGCAGCGGCGAAAAATCGCTGCTGGATACCGTGGCTGATGAAGGCGCGACCGATCCGGCTGACTTGCTGCAGGACACCAACATGCAGGGCTGCATCGAGCGCTGGCTGGACCAGCTCAGCGACAAGCAGCAGGAAGTGCTTTCCCGTCGATTCGGGCTGCGCGGTTACCAGACCAGTACGCTTGAGGAAGTCGGGCAGGAGATCGGACTGACCCGCGAGCGGGTTCGCCAGATCCAGGTCGAAGCGCTGCGTCGTCTGCGGGAGATCCTGGAGAAGGAAGGCTTGTCCTGCGCCATGCTGTTTAAATAAACGATTCTTCAGAATGGCACACAAAAACCGGTGATCCCGAGAGGGGCCACCGGTTTTTTATTGGCTGATCGGCGTCATGCGCCCGGTGCTGATGGCCGCAACATGCGGCTTCGGCAAATGAGAACCAGGCATCGGTGAGTAATTTTCGGCATTGCTAAAATGCAATTGGTCTGGAAGGACTAAAGTTATAAAATAAATAACAATCAAACGTTTAGGGACATGATGATGAAAAAGGTTACCTCAGCACTGCTGCTCACTCTTGCCCTGGTAGGACCGGCGTCTGCGTTGACCCTGGAAGGTGTCGATGTGCCGGAACAGATGAAGGCCGACAGTTCTGACCTGGTGCTCAATGGCGCCGGGGTTCGATCCAAGTGGTTCCTGGATCTGTATGTTGGCAGCCTGTTTGTGCCCCAGAAGCAGTCCAATCCCAAAGCGATCATCGATGCGGATCAGCCCCAGGCGATCCGGCTGGATATCATTTCCGGCATGATCACCAGTGATCGCATGACCGAAGCCACCATGGAAGGCTTTGAGGCCTCCACCCATGGCGATATGGCGCCGGTGAAGCAGGAAATCGACCAGTTCATGGGCGTCTTCAAGGAAGAGATCAAGGAAGGCGATGTCTTTGATCTGGTGTATGTGCCCAATGAAGGCGTCCAGGTGTTCAAGAACGGCACCAAGAAAGACACCATTCCGGGCCTCGAATTCAAGAAGGCACTGTTCGGCATCTGGCTGTCCGACGAGCCGGCCCAGGAAGACCTGAAGGAAGCGATGCTGGGGAAAGCGGAGTAAGCTCGGCATCATCCGGGTTGTGTAAAAAAGGGAGCCCTGGGTGGCTCCCTTTTCTTTATAGACTCGTCGGAGGATGGGTTCAGAAGAATCGGTCATGCCAGTCGGCAGCCTTGCAGGCTGCTCCGAAGCTGATGCATCGGCTACATTTGAGGCCCACTCGAGGGCGTAGGTTGGGCTGACGCAGGAAGCCCAACAATAAGCGGGCACCGGACGTTCCCGTTATCGCGGATGGGCTTGGAGCCCGGGTTCTCAAAAACCGGCCTGGCGACCATTGTATTGGATGAGATGGGCCGCAAACCTGGCTTGTTGGGCTTCCTGCGCCAGTCCAATCTACGGTACGACATTTGAGGCCAACTGGAGTGCGTAGCAGATGCGTCAGCTTCTGAGGCGCCGTCCGGCGCCCCGAATACGACTCAGTCCAGATAATCCCGCTTCTCTTTAAACTCGCAAAGATCCTCAATGATGCAACTCCCGCACTTCGGCTTGCGCGCCGTGCAGGTATACCGCCCGTGCAGGATCAGCCAGTGGTGTGCATCCTGCCGATAAGGCTTGGGAACCAGTCGCACCAGCCGTTTCTCCACTTCCAGCACGTTTTTCCCGGGGGCAATGCCGGTCCGGTTGGATACCCGGAAAATATGGGTGTCGACAGCCATGGTGGGCTGTCCGAAAGCTGTGTTGAGAACCACGTTCGCCGTCTTGCGACCGACGCCGGGCAAGGCCTCGAGCGCTTCCCGGGTTTCCGGGACCACGCTGTTATGTTGCTCCACCAGTGCCCGACAGGTCTTGATGACGTTTTCTGCCTTGCTGTTAAACAGCCCAATCGTCTTGATGTATTCCTTGAGACCGTCCACGCCCAGCGCCAGGATGGCTTCGGGGGTATTGGCGACCGGGAACAGTTTGGCGGTCGCCTTGTTGACGCCGACATCCGTGGCCTGGGCCGACAGGATCACCGCAATCAGGAGCTCAAATGGGTTGCTGTAGACCAGTTCCGTGGTGGGATTGGGATTGGCGGCCTTGAGCCGCTCAAAGATCTGTGTCCGTTTTTCCTTGTTCATCAAAACCTCAGGAGACGTGACCGGTGACGCGAACCCGTTTGCTGCCGGCGGTGACTGGCTGGGTTTCACGGGCGGCCTGACGTTTGCGAATCTGGCCATCAATGCTGTTCTTCAGCGCGATCAGGAAGCCGAGTCCGACAAACGCGCCGGGTGGCAGGATCATGAACAGCACATTCGCGTAGTCGTCAAAAACCTGGATTTTCCAGCTGCTGGCACTCGCGCCAAAGATCAGGTCCATGTTGGAAAACAGCGTGCCCTGACCGATCAGCTCGCGGATCCCTCCCAGGACAATCAGCACGGCGAGGAAGCCGGTCCCCATCATGACACCGTCCAATACCGACAGCAGCACGGGATTGCGGGAGGCAAAGGCATCCGCTCGGCCCAGTATGGCGCAGTTGGTGACGATCAGCGGAATGAAGATGCCCAGAATCTCATAGAGTTGGTAGGTATAGGCCTGCATCAACAGCTCGGCGCAGGTCACGAATGACGCGATGATCATGACGAAGGCTGGCAGGCGGACCGAATCCGAGACGAAGTTACGAATCAGCGAGACCGACAGGTTCGAGCCGACCAGCACCAGCAGCGTGGCCAGGCCCAGGCCAATCCCATTCACGACGGTGCCGGTGACGGCCAGCAGCGGACAAAGCCCAAGCACCTGCACCAGCGCCGGGTTATTGGTCCACAGGCCATCCTTGATGATTTCTCGGGGCGTCTTGGTGGCCATATCAGCCTTGGTCTCCGTGGGTTGCGCTCATGCCCGCAGTCGGGGCGAGCAGGGTGTCACGATGGGCCTGGAAATAAAGCAGGGCGTTGTGAACGGCGTCGACGACAGCGCGTGGGGTAATCGTCGCGCCGGTAAACTGATCGAACTGGCCGCCGTCCTTGGCCACGGCCCATTCACTTCTGGACGTGTTTTCCAGTGACTTGCCGTTGAAACTGTAGACCCAGCTGGTCTTCTTGGTCTCGACCTTGTCGCCCAGACCGGGCGTTTCATGATGCTGCGTCACACGAACGCCAAGAATGCGGCCATCGGCACCAATCCCCACCAGCAGGTGGATGTCACCGGAATAACCATTGTGAGTCACCGCAGGCAGGATAACACCTGTCACTTTGCCGTTCTTGCGGGCGATATGCACCGACAGCGTCTCGCTCAGGCCCAGTTGCTCGTCGGGACCGACCGGCTGTGTGGCCGCCAGCAGGTCGTTGGTGTGCTGGTCTTCCGGAATAATCTGCAGCAGTGCGCCGGCTTCGGCCTCGCGGATCTGGTCTTGTATACGGTCAGACGTGAAGGCGTGCGTCACCGCGATGGTGCCCGCTGTAATCACCGCGAACAGGGCCAGTCCGATGGCGTTGCGAGTGATGGATTGTCCTAGTGCTGCCATGACAGGTCCTGTTGCGATTAGTCGGCTTTGACGCGACGGGCTTTCTGGTGGCCGTAGGTGCGTGGTTGCGTATAGTAGTCGATGAACGGTACGGCAAAATTCATCAGCAACACTGCAAACGCGACCGCGTCCGGATAGCTGCCCCAGCTTCG
Organism: Marinobacter sp. R17; assembly: GCF_003789045.1. Lineage (NCBI taxonomy): Bacteria > Pseudomonadati > Pseudomonadota > Gammaproteobacteria > Pseudomonadales > Marinobacteraceae > Marinobacter > Marinobacter sp. R17. Next base: position 45,562 of record NZ_RHGZ01000020.1, read on the forward strand.
GATGATGTAGAGCAGGATGCCGATGCCGGCGCCATAGACCAGCTTACCCTTACGGCTGGTGGCGGCGGTCACCGGATCCGTCGCGATGAAGAAAGCGCCCAGCATGGTCGCGCCTGACAGCAGGTGAATCGTGAGCGGCGCGTACTGGTCCGGATCCCAGCCAAACGCCAGGCTCATGACCGATAGCGCGGCCAGCATGCTGACCGGAATGTGCCAGGTGATCAGTCGCAGCGCGATCAGGAGCAGACCACCGGCCAGGAAGCCGAAGTTGACCCACTCCCAGCCCTTGGAGACGAAGTTCCCGAACGCCGGATTCTGCAGGACCTGGTCGGACAGCTGCGTCTTGATGTCGTGCTTGTAGACGTCCAGCGGCGTGGCCATGGTGTAGCCGTCTACGGGCTCAGCGCCGGTGAAATTCAGGGCGATGGTGTGGAGCAGTCCCGGTGTGTCGGCACTCAGGCCGGTGGGGCTGGCCCAGTTCGTGGTCATGGCAACCGGAAACGACACCAGCACCAGGGCGTAGCCCACCATGGCCGGATTGAACGGGTTGGAACCCAGACCGCCATACAGTTGCTTGGCCAGCAGGATGGCCACGACCACAGCGACGAGGCACACCCACCAGGGCGCAAAAGGCGGCAGCGACAGGCCGAGCAGAAGCCCGGTGACGGCGGCCGTGTTGTCTTTCAGGAAGAAGGCCACCGGCCGCTTTCGCAGCATCAGGATCACGCCTTCGGTCAGCAGGGCGACGGCGACACAGAACACCGTATTCACCAGGTTGCCCCAGCCAAAACACAGGGTCTGGGCCAGCAGGCCCGGCAGTGTCGCCAGGATCACCCAGAGCATGACCCGGGACGTTCGCTGCGGACCGTGGGCGTGGGGGGAAGAAAGTCTCAGAAAAGCCATGGTGGTGTCTCGGTCTCCGTCAGGACTCGGTGTCCGCTGTATTGCGGGCTTCGGCCAGCGCCTGCTCGGCTCGGGCGACCCGGTCCTGATTCTTGGCCACGGCGCGTTCCAGCTTGTCCACATTGTCGCCGTTGGCGTCGCGGGCTTCCTGCAGCATGCCCTGCATGGTGTCCAGTTTGGCGCGTGCCTTGTCCAGGGCCGCTTCCAGTTCCGGGATGTCGGTCTTCGGAGCGGAAGGAGCAGGACGAGCGGCATTCAGGGCATCCTGAGCGGCCTGCACGCGTTGCTCGTTTTTGGCTACGGCGCGTTCCAGCTTCTCGACGTTGTCGCCGCCTTCGGCGCGGGCCTCAGCCAGCAGGTTGCGCATGGTGTCCAGCTTGGCCGTGGCTTTGTCCAGGTTGGCTTGCAGCGTTTCCAGGTCTGGCGTTGGCGATTCCGGCGCCTCTGTCGCGGGTGCCGGCGCCTTGGCGTCATCCAGAGCGGCTTGTGCGGCTGCCACGCGCTCTTCGTTCTTGGCGACTGCCCGTTCCAGTTTTTCGGTGTCGCCACCCTGGTCGCGCGCGTCCTTGAGAAGCCCCTGCATATTTCGGAGTTTGGCCTGAGCCTTGGTCAGGTTGGCTTCCAGGGTCGCGATATCGGGTGCCTCTGGCGTCGCAGCGGCCTCGGTCCTGGCGGCCATTCCCTTGCGGGCCAGGGCGGCTTCCACGGCGGCGCTGGCGGTCTTCTTCGGCTTTTCGGCGGCTTGTTCACGTTTTTCCGCCTGGGCTTTGGCGGCGGCCTCGGCCCGCGCCTTGCGCTTGGCTTCCTTCTCGGCCTGCTCCCGCTCCAGTCGCGCCTGACGGGCTTCGAAGCGCTCTCGGGCCCGGTCGGACTTGATCTGATAATCCCGCTGCTGGCGGAGTTCGCCCTTGGCGTAGCGGTAGAACTGCACCAGCGGGATGGTGCTGGGGCAGACGTAGGAACAGGCGCCGCATTCGATGCAGTCGAACAGGTTGTGCTGTTCGGCTTTTTCGAATTCCTGCGACTGGGCAAACCAGAACAGCTGCTGTGGGAGTAGCTCCATGGGGCAGGCTTCAGCGCACATGCCGCAACGGATACAGGGTTGCGCCGGCGGTGGTGCCGGGAACTCCTCGGGAGAACCGGCGATGATGCAGTTGGTGGTCTTGATGACTGGAACGTCCGGATCATCGAGTGTGAAACCCATCATCGGGCCGCCCATGATCAGGCGCTGGGTGTTCGCCTCGCTGAAGCCGCTCTGTTCCAGCAGGAACCGGATGGGCGTGCCGATCAGGGCTTCCACGTTGCCTTTGCTCGCCAGCCCTTCGCCGGTGAGTGTCGTGATGCGGGAGATGAGCGGTTCGCCAAAGCGCACGGCCCGATAGACGGCCGCGGCCGTGCCTACGTTCTGGCACATCACGCCGACATCTGCGGGAATGCCGCCGTGGGGGACTTCCAGCCCGGTGAGCAGTTGAATCAGCTGTTTCTCGCCGCCTGATGGGTACTTGGTTGGAACGACGGCGATATCGATGCGCGTGCCGGTTACGGCCTGCTTCAGCGCTTCGATGGCTTCCGGCTTGTTGTCCTCAATGCCGATGACACACTCTTCGGGCTCCAAAATAAACGCCATGATTTCCAGCCCGCGCACGATGTCGGTCGCACGGGTGCGCATCAGCATGTCGTCGGCGGTGATGTAGGGCTCACATTCCGCGCCGTTGAGGATCAGTGTGCGGACCTTGTCGTCCCGGGGTGGATGCAGCTTGATCTCGGTGGGGAAGCCTGCGCCGCCCATCCCGGCGATGCCCGCGCGACGAATCCTCTCCAACAGGGCGGGGGCGGCTTCGCTGTGATAGTCCTCCAGCGGTTCGAGGTCGGCCCATTGCTCTTCGCCGTCCGGTTGCAGGACGACGCACCAGTCGGTCATGCCGGATGGGTGGGGCACCGGGTGTGGGACGATACCCTCAATCGTGCCGGAAGTCGGCGCATGCACGGCCACGCTGACCCGACCCTGGGGTTCGGCCAGCATCTGACCTTTCAGGACCCGGTCACCGGTATTGACCAGCGTCTGGGACGGCGCACCAATGTGCTGCTGCAACGGAATATAAAGCGCTTCCGGCAGTGGCAGTGTCCGAATCGGAGCCGTCGTGGACTGATGCTTGTTCTCGGGCGGGTGGATGCCGCCGGGGAAATCCCAGATCTTGCGCATCAGGACGTCACCTCGGCCCGGTCGCTGGCAATGACACGATCCTTCGCCCGGCTCAGATCGGGGCGATCCCAACTCCAGGTTCGGATCGTCGTGGCTACGGGGACCATGTCAATGCAATCCACCGGACAGGGCTCGACGCACAGGTCGCAACCGGTGCACTCGCTCTCGATGACCGTATGCATGTGCTTGGCGGCGCCGAGGATCGCGTCCACCGGACACGCCTGGATGCACTTGGTGCAGCCGATGCACTCGTCTTCCCGAATGATGGCAACGCGCTTGCCCTGGTCCACGCCGTGCTCGGCATCCAGCGGTTCCGGCTCCACATCCAGTAAGTCGGCCAGCGCGTGGATGGTGGCTTCGCCGCCCGGCGGGCACTTGTTGATGGCGTCGCCGTTGGCAATGGATTCGGCGTAGGGTCGGCAGCCCGGGAAGCCACACTGGCCGCACTGGGTCTGGGGCAGCAAGGCGTCGATCTGGTCGACGATGGGATTACCCTCGACCTTGAAACGCTCGGCGGCAAAGCCCAGCAGGCCGCCAAAGATCAGGGACAGGACGACGAGCGCACCGATGGCGATGAGAATGCTGGTCCACATGGTGAAGACTCCGTCAGATGCTTACCAGCCCGGTAAAACCGAGGAAGGCCAATGACATCAGACCGGCGGTGACCATGCCAATGGCAGCCCCCCGGAAAGCCACCGGCACGTCGGCCACCGCGATTCGTTCGCGCATGGCGGCAAACAGCACCAGAACCAGTGAAAAACCCAGCGCCGCGCCGAGCCCGTAAAGCACCGACTCGATGAAGTTGTTGTTGCGGTTGAGGTTCAGCAACGCCACTCCCAGCACGGCGCAGTTGGTGGTGATCAGCGGCAGGAAAATGCCCAGCACCCGATAGAGCAGCGGGCTGGTTTTACGCACCACCATCTCGGTGAACTGCACGACAACGGCGATCACGAGGATAAACGTGATGGTCTTGAGGAACGCCAGATCCAGCGGCGCCAACAGGTAGGTGTAGACCAGGTAGCTGCAGACCGACGAGAGCGTCAGTACGAAGGTGGTGGCCAGGGACATGCCCATGGCCGTCTCCAGCTTGTTGGAGACGCCCATGAACGGGCACAGGCCCAGGAACTGGACCAGCACAAAGTTGTTGACCAGAATCGTGCTGACCAGAATCAGCAGGTAATCTGTCATGCGATCTCTCTCCGCGCCTGCAGCGCTTTCCCGGACGCCTTGGCGGCGTTTTCTCATGGGGGATCGCCTTGCGATACCCCCTTATTGTGGTCCCAGGGCGGGTTACATGACCCGCTGGCCCGGCTGAGCACCGGAATCCGGTGACAGGATAAAGATGTCTTTGCCGCCCGGGCCAGCGGCCAGGACCATGCCTTCCGACAGTCCAAACTTCATCTTGCGCGGCTTCAGGTTGGCCACCATCACCGTCAGGCGGCCTTCCAGCTCTTCCGGTTGATAAGCGGATTTGATGCCGGCGAAGACGTTGCGCTGGCTATCGCCGATGTCGAGGGTCAGGCGCAGGAGTTTGTCGGCGCCGTCCACGTGCTCGGCCTTGACGATCTTCGCCACCCGCAGGTCGACTTTGGCAAAGGCGTCGAAATCGATCTCGTCCGCCAGTGGCTCGACCTTCTCCGCCTTGTTGTCCGCCGGTTTGGCGGTCCTGTCGCCGGTTGCTGCCGGGAGTTCCTCTTTGGACGCTTCCAGCATGGCGTCGATCTGCTTCATCTCCACGCGACTCATCAGCGGCTTGAATTTGTTGATGCCGTGATTTTCCAGCAGCTGCTCTCGGCCGTTCCAGTCCAGTCTGGCGTTCAGGAACGCTTCGGCCGCTTCCGCGGTGGCCGGCAGGATCGGCGCCAGGTACGTCATCAGCAGTCGGAACATGTTGATGGCGTTGGTGGAGATGGCTTGTACATCCGCCGCTCGCTCGGCGTCCTTGATCAGGACCCAGGGCTCTTCGTCGTTGACGTACTGGTTGGCAATATCCGCCAGTTCCATGATCCGGCGCATGGCGCGACCGAATTCACGATTTTCGTAATGCTCGGCAATCTCGTCACCGGCCTGGATGAACTCGGCCAGCTTCTCGCTTTCGGTGACCTGGCCCAGTTGGCCGTCGAACTTCTTGGTGATGAAGCCGGCAGTGCGGCTGGCAATGTTCACCACCTTGCCCACCAGGTCGGAATTCACACGCTGTGCAAAGTCCTCGAGATTGAGGTCCATGTCGTCCACGTTGCTGGTCAGCTTGGTGGCGAAGTAGTAGCGCAGGTACTCCGGATTCAGGTGGTCCAGGTAGGTTTTGGCCATGATGAAGGTGCCGCGGGACTTGGACATCTTCTTGCCGTTCACGGTGATGAAGCCGTGAGCGTAGACCGCAGACGGCGTGCGATAGCCGGCGCTGTGCAGCATGGAGGGCCAGAACAGGGCGTGGAAGTTGATGATGTCCTTGCCGATGAAGTGGTACACCTCGGCGGTGGAGTCGGCCTTCCAGAAATGATCGAAGTCCAGGTCGTCGTGACGCTCGCACAGGTTCTTGAAGCTCGCCAGATAGCCGATCGGCGCGTCCAGCCAGACGTAAAAGTATTTGCCCGGCGCGTCGGGAATCTCGAAGCCGAAATAGGGTGCATCACGGCTGATGTCCCATTCCTGCAGGCCGGCGTCCAGCCATTCGGCCAGTTTGTTGGCCACCTGGGGCTGGAGGGTGCCGCTGCGGGTCCACTCGCGCAGGAAGTCGGCGAACTCCGGCAGGCGGAAGAAGTAGTGCTCCGACTCCTTCTCGATCGGTGTGGCGCCGGAAACGGCCGAACGCGGGTTGATCAGTTCGGCCGGGGTGTAAGTCGCACCGCAGACTTCGCAGTTGTCACCGTACTGATCCTCGGACTTGCACTTCGGACAGGTGCCCTTGATGAAGCGGTCCGCCAGGAACATTTCCTTTTCCGGGTCGTAGGACTGGGTAATGTTCCGGGTCGCGATGTGGTTGTTCTTCTTCAGCTGTTCATAGATGTAGGAAGAGAACTCGCGGTTTTCCGGCGAATGGGTGCTGTAGTAGTTGTCGAAATGGATCAGGAACCCGCTGAAATCCTGCTGGTGCTCCTGGTTGATCCGGTCGATCAGCGCTTCCGGCGTAATGCCTTCGCGCTCGGCCCGTAGCATGATGGCCGTGCCGTGGGCATCGTCGGCACACACATAGACGCAGTTGTTGCCCCGCATGTTCTGGTAGCGCACCCAGATATCGGTCTGGATATATTCCAGCAGGTGACCCAGGTGGATCGGCCCGTTGGCATAGGGCAGGGCGCTCGTGACCAGGATGTCGCGCTTGGACTGTGCGTTGGCTTGCGTCATTTGATGTCCCAAACGTTGATCGGGTGTGATGTCGCTCCGGCGGATGCCGGAATTTCGGGCCCCGAATAATACCGTTCCGGCCGAATTTTTTCATCCGTTTCTTGCAGGTTGCCTTTACGCGACAGGGCCATGCGTGATGGTTCAGTGTTTGTGGTGGCTGTGGTTAAATAGCGCTACCGTAATAACATAGTATTTTACTCAGGTAATGCCCGCTTGGAGACGGATATGAGCGAAATTTCCCGTGAAGCTGTCGATGCCGCGATCCGCGAGTATCGCGATCCCTACCTGGATCAGGATCTGTTTGCACTCGACGCGGTTAAATCGGTCGCGATCGACGGGGATAAGGTCACGGTTGATGTGGAGCTGGCTTATCCATCGGAGGGTATCGCCGGCGCACTGCGTCAACTGGTCGGCAACGCCATTGAAAATGTGCCCGGCGTCGGTGATGTGACGGTCAATACCCGTCAGGCGATCCGCGCCTATCAGGCCCAAAAGGATCTCCAGTCGATTGCCGGCGTTAAAAACATCATTGCCGTGGCTTCCGGCAAGGGCGGCGTGGGTAAGTCCACCACCGCCGTCAATCTGGCACTGGCACTGAGCCAGGAAGGCTGCCGGGTGGGTATTCTGGATGCCGACATCTACGGCCCGAGCGTGGGAATGATGCTGGGACTGCCGGAAGGCACCCGCCCGCAAACCCGCGATAATAAGTGGTTTATCCCGGTCCCTGCTCATGGTATCGAGGCCATGTCCATGGCGTTCCTGGTCACCGACAAGACACCGATGGTCTGGCGCGGGCCGATGGTCAGTGGGGCCGTGCAGCAGTTGCTCACGCAGACCCAGTGGAATGATCTGGACTACCTGATCGTGGACATGCCGCCGGGTACCGGCGACATTCAGCTCACCATGGCGCAGAAGGTGCCCGTCACGGGCGCGGTGATCGTCACCACGCCGCAGGACATTGCGCTGCTGGACTGCAAGAAAGGCATCGAGATGTTCCGCAAGGTGGATATTCCGGTGCTGGGCGTGATCGAAAACATGAGCACGCACATCTGCAGCAACTGCGGTCATCATGAGCCGTTGTTCGGCGAGGGTGGCGGTCAGCGGGTGGCCGAAGAATACGACACCGAGTTGCTGGGGCAGTTGCCGCTGCACATGACCATCCGCGAGCAGACCGACAGCGGTCAGCCGTCGGTCGTCGCTGAACCGGATTCCGAGGTGGCCCGGACCTATCGCGACGCGGCCCGCCGCATGGGGGCGTTGTTGTCCCGCCGGGAGCGCAATCTGACGTCGCCGATTCCGAGCATTTCCATCAGTGACGACTGACCGGATCGGTCCGGTTAAAAGGCCCGCCGAATTGCCGGCGCTGCTTTGTCTTAAGCGGCGCCAGGCGTTACCATAGCGGCCTTTGTGATCGCGCAGCCCGGCCGGGTCCTGCGCACGCCCAGTTTCCCGCATGAGAATCAGACGATGACGATTAAATCCGACAAGTGGATCCGGCGCATGGCGCAGGAACATGGCATGATCGAGCCTTTCGAGCACGACCAGGTGCGCGAATCCTCCAAAGGCCGTGTCATTTCCTACGGCACCTCGAGCTACGGCTACGATGTCCGCTGCAGCAACGAGTTCAAGATTTTTACCAACGTCCATTCGGCGACGGTGGATCCGAAGAATTTTGACGATGACAGCTTCGTCAATGTCACCAGCGATGTCTGCATCATCCCGCCCAACTCGTTTGCCCTGGCGCGGACGGTCGAATATTTCCGGATTCCGCGCAATGTCCTGACGGTCTGCCTGGGTAAGTCCACTTACGCCCGCTGCGGTATCATCGTCAATGTCACGCCGCTGGAGCCGGAATGGGAAGGACAGGTGACCCTGGAGTTTTCCAACACCACCAACCTGCCGGCGAAGATCTACGCCAACGAAGGCGTCGCCCAGATGCTGTTCTTCGAGTCCGACGAGGTGTGTGACACCAGCTATCGGGATCGGGGCGGCAAGTATCAAGGGCAGCGTGGCGTGACTCTGCCACGGACCTGATCAGGCCCGGCGTGTTGCGGTTCCATTGTCGACGGAGAAACGCTCTTGAACGCGAATCAGTTTATCAAGGCGCTTGAACAGCTGCGTGGATGGCGCGAATTCGTGTTCATCCTGGCGCTGGCGGAGCGTGCGTTTCCCAATTACGTGCTGTTCGACGACGCCATCGGTGCCAAGCAGGCGGCCAAGATGCGGCTGCTGCTGGATCAGGCCTGGGACATGCTCCAGGAGAAAAACGCCGATGCTCGGGTCACCCAGGCGCTGGCACGTCTGGAGAATCTGGCGCCGGACCCGGACGCCTACGACATGTACGGCGTCTATCCCGCCGACGATTTCTGCAAACTGCTCGAGCAGGCGCTGCTGAATCGTCTGAACAGCACCAAACAACGCGCGCTGGAGGCATCCCAATGGGCCACTGCGACCGTCGCCCAGTTCATCGAGATGGCCGAGGGAGAGGATCTGGATGAAGATGCCCTGGTCCGGCTCCTCGACAAGCACGAGCTGATGAAGGCAGACAAACTGTTCCAGCGCGATTTACTGCTCTCCCTGAAGAAACAGCGGGTGCCGACGGAAGCGTACGTGGCCCAGATGAAAGAGGAAGCTGCCAATGGCGGTGTGAGCAACCTCGGCATCGCGCTGGATGATGATGAATAACCGGAGCCGCCCATGAAACTGTCCGCATTCGGTCGCAAGTTTACGGCGGAAGCCGGGATCACGTCGCTGATGGATGATCTGGGGAACGCTCTGGCGTCCGGCGATGACATGATCATGATGGGCGGTGGTAACCCGGGCCATGTACCGGCCATCCAGGACCGTTTGCGGGACATCCTGAAATCCCTCACCGACGACGAGGACGCCTTCCGTCGTCTGGTGGGTGTCTACGATCCACCCCAGGGTGAGAAGCAGTTTATCAGCGCGCTGGCTGACCTGCTGAACAAGGAGTATGGCTGGGGGCTGAAACCCGAAAACATTGCGCTCACCAATGGCAGCCAGGCCGCCTTCTTCATGTTGTTCAACATGTTTGGCGGGGACGACGGTGAAGGCCATCAGCGCCACATTCTTCTGCCGTTAGCGCCGGAATACATTGGCTATGCGGATGCCGGGTTAGGGCACGACCTGTTCCGCGCGGTCAAACCGGAAATCACCGAAACCGGGCCGCACGAATTCAAATACCGGGTCGATTTCGACGCGTTGAATGTGACCGATGAGACGGGCGCGATCTGCGTCTCCCGTCCGACCAACCCGACCGGCAACGTGGTGACCGACGACGAAATGGCTCGCCTGGAGGCATTGGCGGTCAAGTACGACGTTCCGTTGATTGTGGATGGTGCCTATGGCACACCGTTTCCCAGCCTGTTGTTTGTCGACGCCACACCGCGCTGGAACGATCAGATTATTCTCTGCCTGAGCCTCTCCAAGCTGGGCTTGCCGGCGGCCCGCACGGGCATCGTCATTGCGGCCGAATCGGTCATTCGGGCGTTGTCGGGTATCAATGCGATCATGAACCTGGCCACGGGCAGCTTCGGTGCGATGCTGGCGGAGCCGTTGGTGCGCAGTGGCGAGATCCTGTCCCTGAGCCGGGATGTGGTCTGTCCGTTCTACCGGGCCAAGATGCAGAAGGCAGTCGCCGTGTTGCATGACAAGCTGGGCGAGCGCTGCCCCTGGTCTGTGCACAAGCCCGAAGGCGCCATGTTCCTGTGGCTGTGGTTTCCGGATCTGCCGGTCAGCAGTCTGGCACTCTACGAGCGTCTTAAGCAGCGGGGCGTGCTGGTGGTGTCCGGGCATTATTTCTTCCCAGGATTGCCTGATGACGACTGGCGTCATCGGCACGAGTGCTTGCGCGTGACTTATTCCCAGGACGATGATCGGGTCGCCGAAGGGCTGGCGATCATTGCCGACGAAGTGCTCAGGATTTGGGCGGAATCTGAATCGACTCCCCGTTGACCGTCGCCTTCTCGATGTGGATTTCGTAGCGGGTTCCATCCGGCTCGATCTGGATCAGGCGCACCAGCAGGTAATTCCAGTCCGGCGCAAACCACATCAGCGTCTTGCGTTTGTTGTCCGGATCCCGGACTTTCTCCACCTTGACGGTATCCACACTGCCAAAGCTGCCCTCCAGGGTTTCGTCCCCGAGGACCGCAAAAGTGCTCACTTCGACCCGGTTCTTGCCCACCACCTTGTAGTGCATTTCCTGCTCGCCGTTACGGACATCCTGTTGCAGCTGGAGCTGATAGCTCAGTGGATCAAGCGCGCCCCGCGGAAAATCGACGTCGACGTCACGGCCCTCATAATCCCCGTTGGCATGCCGGCTGGCCCAATTGAAATTGATGTCGCGCTGACGATCGGGAATCATCAGGCCGCCGAGCTCGTAGCGATAGACGGACGGTTGCGCATGACCGCTGATCCAGTTCAGGCGGGAGCTTTCATTAATATCCGCGATGAAGGACTCGACTTTGAAGGCGTAAAGCCAGCTGCCGTCCTCCTGCCTGGCGAGCGTTCGCGTGGCCGACCCCTTGAAGGGAATGCCTTTTTCCAGCGTCGCCCGGTACGTCGCGGAGTAGGGCAGCAGGCCGGGTTGCGGCTCACTGGCAGCCCAGGCCGGAAGCAGGCCCAGCAGAAGTAGCGCCAGAGGGCGGCATCCAGTGCAGAGTCGAAATAATGCGCTCATGGTTTCGGTGTCCGGAAGAATCGATACTGCTTGGACCGTCTCGACAGATCCCTGTCCGGTCCGGGTTCATTCCAAAACTAGAGTATGCGGGCAGAGCCCGCAACTGCATTTCCGTGACGGCGGCTTAATGCTTACTGATAGGCATCGGCCGGGAGGGAAAGCACCTGGGGGATGGGGGCGCCGTCGAACAGGACTTCGTCGTTGCCGAGGGCGATCCGACCCTCACAGAACCAGCGCAGGATGATCGGGTAGAGCACGTGCTCGCGCGCCTTGACCCGTGCTGCCAGGGTTTCCGGGGTGTCGTTACCGAGGACGGGCACCTCGGCCTGGGCTATAACGGGGCCGCCATCAAGCTCTTCGGTCACGAAGTGAATCGAGGTGCCATGCACGGCATCGCCGGCATCCAGGGCACGCTGGTGTGTCTTGAGTCCCTGATACTTCGGCAGCAACGACGGATGAACGTTGATCAGTTTACCGCGGAAATGGCGCACGAAATCCGGCGTCAGGATGCGCATGAAGCCGGCCAGAACGATGGCATCCGGGTTAAGCGCCTCCAGTTTGCGCAGCAGTTCCGCATCGAAGCTGGCACGGTCTTTATAGGTCGTGTGATCGATGACAAACGTCTCGATGCCCGCCTGTTCGGCGACTCCGAGGCCACCGGCTTCCGGGCGGTTGGCGCCCACGGCCACAATGCGGCCGGGATGACCCGGCGCGCGCGTGGACTCAATCAGGGCTTTCAGATTGCTGCCGGTGCCGGAGATCAGTACGACGATGCGGGGCTCCAGCGGGTTCTCGTTGCCGGATGGGTCCATAGCCGCATTCATGAGCGGGCGGCACCCGGACGATAAATCACACGGTCGGTGTCGCCCGCGTCTTTGGCAGGGTGTTCGATGTGCCCCAGTCGCCAGGCGTTTTCGCCCAGGCCGGCGAGGCTGTCCAGGGCATCCTGGGCCTGGTTGGCGGGCACGCAGATGACCATGCCGATGCCGCAGTTGAAGGTGCGGTACATCTCACGAGCATCGACGTTGCCGGCGTCCTTCAGCCACTGGAAGACCGGCGGCAACGTCCAGCTTTCGGTGTCGACGACGGCCACTGCGCCGTCCGGCAGCACGCGGGGAATGTTTTCCGGCAGACCGCCGCCCGTAATGTGGGCCATGGCCCGCACGTCGACGGTTTTCAGCAGCTTCAACAGGTTCTTGACGTAGATCCGGGTGGGCTCCATCAGGGCGCTGCCCAGGGTGGTGTCGCCCAGAGCCATGTCCAGGTCGGCGTCGCTGACTTCCAGAATCTTGCGGATCAGGGAATAGCCGTTGGAGTGGGGGCCCGAAGAGCCCAGGGCGATCAGGGCGTCGCCAGCCCTGACGTTCAGGCCATCGATAATCTCGTTGCGCTCCACAACCCCCACGCAGAAACCGGCCAGATCGTAGTCGTCGCCTTCGTACATACCCGGCATTTCGGCGGTCTCGCCGCCGACCAGCGCGCAGCCGGCCAGCTCGCAACCGCGGCCGATACCGTCGACGACATCGGCGGCGACGTCAACGTTGAGCTTGCCGGTGGCGTAATAATCGAGAAACATCAGCGGTTCGGCGCCGCCGACGATCAGGTCGTTGACGCACATGGCCACCAGATCGATGCCGATGGTGTCATGACGACCCAGCTGCATCGCCAGGCGCAGCTTGGTGCCGACACCGTCGGTGCCAGAGACCAGGATCGGCTCTTTATAACCGGAGGGCAGCGCCACCATGGCACCAAAGCCACCCAGGCCGCCAAGGACCTCCGGGCGGCGAGTCCGCGATGCGGTCTGTTTGATGCGCTCCACGAGTGCATTGCCGGCATCGATATCAACACCGGCATCGCGGTAGGTGAGTCCGGGTTTCTGGTCGGTCATGGTGTGTACTGCCCTGATCAGGAAAAAGGGCGGCAATTTTAGCAGGTGGCGGGGGACCATCCAATGCCTGCAGGGCGATATGACGGAAAGCCGAAACCGCTCCGGAGCCACGCGATTAAAAAATGGTGAGACGACCAGCCCGCCGCTAGCTACTCAGTGCCGGGACCTTGGTGTATCCTATGCGCCAATCAAGCCAAGGAACCTCTGGAAAAGTCCTTTTTGCGGCAAATCGCGGTGTTGTGCGTCTGTTTGCCTCGTTGATCCTCCGGACTTTTTCAGCGTTTCCCCAACAGCAGGGTGATTAATGAAGTCAGCAGCGATGTCGCAGATCAGGATGATGCTCCTGTTGCTCGCGGTGATCATGCCCGGCATGGCGTCAGCGGTGACGGTGGAGGGGCTTTACCAGGTTCAGGTTCCGGTGGCCGATACCTCACCCGAATCCCAGCAGACGGCCTATGCCGAAGGATTGAAACAGGTGCTTGCCCGCGTGGCCGGTAACCCGGATGTCCTGCAAAGCGATCAGGTGGACGCGTTGCTGGATAGCGCCGAGTCCCTGGTCCAGGCCTATCAGTATCAGACTTCGCCGGAAGGTAATGACGTGCTGACCATTACCTACGGTGCGGTGGGTGTTAACCGGGCGCTGGCTAACATGCAGGTTCCGGTGTGGGGCGCCAACCGGCCGCTGACGCTGGGGTGGGTCGCGGTGGATTCCGGGCGCGACCGTTGGGTGCTGACCGCCGATGATGACAATCTCGATGCCCGCGGACGTTGGTCGCGGGCGTTTCGTGAAGCGGCGGTCCAGCGGGGCTTGCCCTTTGCGCTGCCCCCGGCCGACGTGCGTGACCAGCGGGATCTGACGTCGGATATCCGGGGCCAGTTCATGGAGAGCCTGCGGACCACCTCATCTGCCTATCCGCACAATCTGATCAGTGTGGTGAATGTCAGCCGCCAGGGCTCCGGCTGGGAAGCCAGCTGGCGCCTCGATGGCCCCGCGTTCAGTGAGACCGGTGAAGTGCGTGATGCGGCGTCCTCCGAATCCCTGGCGTCGGCGGTGATCGATGCCTGGGCGGATCTGTTGGCGGCGCGCTATTCAGTGGAAGCCGGCAAGGTGTCCGATGCGCAACGGGTGGATCTGAAAATCGAGAACATCCAGTCCGTTGAGGACTACGGTCATTTGTTGGCATCGCTTCAGCACATGACGCCGGTGGTTTCCGCCGGACCGGTTCAGGCGGCCGGCAATGTGGCGACGATGCGTGTGTCTTTCTCCGGTGAGCTGTCGGTCCTGAGGGAGTACATCGCACTGGATCACCGTTTCCAGCCCGTGGAAACCGAACGCCAGACCATGGGGACCCAAAGCTCCGGAAACACGCCTGCGCCCAAGCCAACCCCGGCGGAGTCGGCAGATCCGGGCGAGTCCCCGGGCAAGGCGCCCGCGGCTGACGATACGGCGACCGCCGAGGCGGATAATCCAGCCAGTCCGGTAGGCAGTCTGGCCTATCACCCGGCAGAGGCGGAAGGTGAAGCCTCGGCAGCCGAGAGCGAGCAATCGTTTGAGGCGCTGTATCCGGTCCTGCGTTATCGCTGGACGGGCAATGGCACGCCGGTCAGTGCGTCCGAGTAAAGGGAGCTGGAGTCGCAGGTGACCGAGGCCAACCGCTGGCGCTGGATTCCCAACGCATTGACGTTCATCCGGGTGCTGTTGATCGTTCCCTTTGCGCTGGCCCTGTACGAGGAACAGTACCGGGTGGCGCTGGCGGTCTTTCTGATCGCCGCCTTGTCGGACGGGTTCGACGGCTTTCTCGCTCGCCATTTCAACTGGAAATCCCGGTTGGGAGCGATTGCCGATCCGCTGGCGGACAAGGCCTTGCTGATTACGGCTTATCTGATGCTGACGCTGACCGGTGTCCTGCCGGTCTGGCTATTTGCGCTGGTACTGGGGCGCGACCTGCTGATTGTCGGCGGGGCTCTGGCGTACCATTTCTTCATCGGCCGCTTCGATATGGCTCCCAGCTGGTTGGGTAAACTCAATACCCTGATCCAGATCCTGGTGGTCCTGGCCATTGTCATCTTCCTGGCGGGTCTGCCGATGCCGCCCTGGGTTGTTCCCCGGGGTATCTGGCTGGTCGCTGCGATGGCACTGGCAAGCGGTCTTCACTACATCTACGTCTGGGCGCGTCGTGCATGGTTGACAACACACTAGACGGTTCACAATTAACACTCGGCGTTCGCCTGCATGACGACGCTACGTTTGCCAATTTCCTGGGGCACAAGAACGCCCTGGCGGCGGAAAAACTCCGGGCCTTGTCAGAAGATGCCAATCTTCCGGTGATTGTAGTCTGCGGGGACAGCGGCACTGGCAAGAGCCACCTGTTACAGGCAGTCTGCCACCACGCCGAACGCAGCGGGCTTTCGGCCCTGTGTCTGAATCTCCAGGAGCTGCTGCCGCTGGGGCCGGATGTCCTGCAGGGGATGGAAGCCTTTGAGCGGGTCTGTCTGGACGATATCGAGGCGGTTGCCGGCGATGTGCACTGGGAAGAGGCGCTGTTCCATCTCTTTAACCGGATGCTGGATAATGGCCATCAGCTGATCCTGAGCGCGGTCGAGCCGCCGGCCCGTCTCGCCATCGGCCTGCGTGATCTGGCATCGCGCTTGCAGCACGGTATTGTGCTCCAACTGGCTCTGCCGCGGGACGAAGACCGCCTCCTGATTCTGGGAACCCGGGCCGAACGGCGTGGTCTGGTACTGCCGGAGGACGTCAGCCGGTTCATCTTGCGACGGGCATCGCGCCATACCGGTGAATTACTGGCTATCCTTGAGCGCCTCGACGAGAGCTCGTTGCGGGAGCAGCGACGCCTGACGATACCTTTCGTCAAATCCGTGATGGGCTGGTAATTCCGGGACGGCTCTTTGCGGGGCCTACAACAAAAGGGAATGGACATCATCATGAGACGAGTCGTTTTCAATCAGAAAGGCGGGGTCGGTAAGTCCAGCATTACCTGCAACCTGGCAGCCATCGCGGCGGCCGAAGGCCAGCGCACGCTGGTGGTGGACCTGGATCCCCAGGGCAACTCCACCCAGTATCTGCTGGGCAAGCCGGCGGCGGAGCTGCGCGATACGGTTGCCGACCTGCTGGAGCAGACCGTGTCGTTTTCGGTGTTCAACCGTCGTCCGGACGAATTCGTACACGCCACGCCGTTTCCCAACCTGTTTGTGATGCCGTCCAGCCCCGAGCTTGATTTTCTGGAGCGTAAGCTGGAAGCCAAGCACAAGATCTACAAGCTGCGGGAAGCGCTCAAGAAACTGGGCGAGAATTTCGACACCATCTACATCGATACGGCGCCAGCACTGGATTTCTACACCCGCTCGGCTCTGATCGCCGCGCAGCGCTGCCTGATTCCGTTCGATTGCGATGATTTTTCCCGGCAGGCGCTTTACAGCATCCTGGGCGAAATCCAGGACCTCCAGGAAGACCACAACCCGGATCTGGTGGTTGAGGGCATTGTCGCCAATCAGTTCCAGCCTCGCGCGTCGTTGCCACGAAAGCTGGTTCAGGAACTGGCGGAAGAAGGGTTGCCGATTCTTTCCGTTCGCCTCTCGTCTTCGGTTAAAATGCGGGAATCGCACCAGGCGCGTCAGCCGCTCGTCCATCTGGCACCCAAGCACAACCTGACCCGCCAGTACGTGGATCTCTACCGTCTTCTCAATGGCGAGAAGGTGGATGTTGAACCCCTCTAGAGTTGGGAGTGACATTGACTCAAGCGAACGAAAATCAGGTTGCCTACATTGCGGACGGTTTGCTGGCGATTGAACTGGAGTTGCGTCGCCTGGAGTACTGGGAGCATGAGCCTCCCGAGCCGGAAGCCCTCCAGAGTGCGCAACCGTTTTGTGTCGATACGCTGACGTTTACCCAATGGCTGCAGTTCATCTTCCTGCCCCGCATGAAAGTCCTGATTGAAGAGGAGAGGGCGCTACCGGCCGTGTCCGGAATTGCGCCCATGGCGGAGGAGTTTTTCCGTCAGGAATCCGTATCCGGCAAGATCGTGATTAACGAGCTCGCCCGGATTGACGCGCTCTTGTCAGGGGATGCCTGAGCGGCACCCCGTCGTTCCATTTCCTTCCTGTCGATTTCCCTGACACCACGCCTTTCAGGTCAGTGGTGATTGTTGCCGGACGGGTTATGTCGCAGTGGCAGGGAGAACTGATCTTCCGGCAGCAATTTGCGGCCCTTGCGCACCTCGTCGAACAATTCGCCGAGCCCGGAACTGGGCAGCGCTGGGCAGAACCGGTGGCCCTGGAGCAGGTGGCAGCCGGCACCGCGCAGGAAGGCGTCTTCTTCGGCAGTCTCCACCCCGGCCGCCGCCACCGTCAGGGACAGCTGACGGGCCAGGTTGATCAGGGTATGGACGATGGCCGCGGTGTTTTCCTCATGCGGGGCCTGCTGCAGCAGATCCTGGTCGATCTTGACCTGATCGAACGGCAAGTCACGCAACAGACGCAGGGACGACAACCCGCTGCCAAAGCGATCAAGAACCAGTCCAATGCCCAGTTTCTTGAGGCGATCCAGCGTGCGAGCGGTTTCGTCCAGCCGATCACTGAGGACCCGCTCATCGATTTCCAGTGCCAGCAAATGAGGATCGAGATTGGTTTCGTCGATGATCCGTTGCAGGCGCGTGGCCAGTTGCGGGTGGTTGTACTGCCGCGACGACAGGTTGATGTTGACCGTTACCGGCGCCGGGCTCATGGCCTGGATGGCGCGGGCCTGCAGACAGGCGTTGTGACAGACCCATTCGCCCAGCTGCTGCAATTGACCGGTCTGTTCCGCCACGTCGAGGAAGTCCTGAGGCGTCAGCAGTCCCCGGCTGGGGTGATTCCAGCGTAACAGTGCTTCCAGGGCGACGACTCTGCCATCCCGAACGTTAATGATGGGCTGGTAATGCAGGTCAAGCTGGCCGCTGCGGATGGCTTCCCGCAGCTCCCGTTCCAGGTCCATCTGCCGCTGCATTTCCGTGTTCATGTCGTGGCTGAAGAACTGGATGTTATTGCGGCCGGCTTTCTTCGCCCGGTACATCGCCATGTCCGCGTTTTTCAGCAAATCTTCGTAGGTGGTGCCATCGACGGGCGCCAGCGTAATGCCGATGCTGGATGTGATGATCAACTCACCGCTGGGCACGCGGACTGGCTCCGTAATGGCCGCGAGGATGCCGCGAGCCACTTTTTCGCAGCCTTCCGCTCCGTTGACCTGATTCAGCAGGATGGCGAATTCGTCGCCACCCAGTCGGGCAATGGTGTCTTCCTGGCGCACGTTGTGTTGCAGGCGGCGCGCCAGCTCCTGCAGCAATTCGTCGCCGGCATCGTGGCCCAGGGTGTCGTTGATGCGCTTGAAGTGGTCCACATCCAGGGCAATGAGGGCACAGTAATGACCGTGTCGAAGTGAGCTGGTGATCGCCTGACGACAGCGATCCTCGAACAGCCGGCGGTTGGCGGTGTTGGTCAGCACGTCATAATGGGCCAGGTAGTGCAGCTGGTTCTGGGTTTCGCGAATCTCCGAAATATCCTGGCCGATCAGGATGATGTGCGCGGGGGCGTCGTCATCCTCCTCCTGCAGCCGGTTGATGTTCCACAGCAGCGTGTGGCTGGTGCCGTCAAAGCTGTTGACCTGGGTTTCGATCTGGTCGCGGGTCAGGCCGGTGTTCTGGACTTTCGTCATCTTCCAGGCCAGTTCGTCGCGTTGTTCCGGCGGAATGAACGCGTCCAGCAGGTTGCGGTCCAGTGCCTCGTCCCGGCTGTAACCAAACAGGGCTTCGGCGGCACTGTTCCACTGACGTATCAGCGTTTTTTCATCCACCACGATGATCGGGTTGCTGGTGTTTTCGAATAAGGCGCGGAAATGCCGCGATGACCGTCGGAACGATTTTTCCGCCTGTTCGCGGATGAAAATTTCATCTTTCAGCTCGAAGTTGGTGATCTGCAGTTCCCGCGTGCGCTCCTCGACGGTGGTTTCCAGGCTGTTCTCTACCCGCTCACGGTCGGCCAGCAGCACCCGGACGTAGCAAGAGGTGCCGGTGATCGTGATGATCAGCGTTTCGCTCAGCAGGGCGCCCATGCCCAGACTGATGTCCGCATCGCCCCGCAGGAATACGCAGGCCAGTGCCGCGTATGTTGAGGTGGTAATCGCCAGCATACTGCCGCTGACGGAAAAGCGGGTGGCAGCCCACGTCATCAGGGGCAACAACAGGAACAACGCCTGCATCACGTTGTGCTGCGTCATCCCCAGGATGAATCCCAGACCGCCCAGCCAGAGAATCCACTCCAAGGGGCGCTGGAACAGGCGCGACACCATGGGTTCGCGAACCAGGCTGAGAATCAGCGGGGTTACGGTGAGGCAGCCCAGACTGTGCGCGAACCAGCTGAAGAGCAGGACTTCGTTCAGCGGTGTCTGTCCCTCGGTCAGGTACAGCGACGCGAGATAGGTGATGGGGAGTGCCGCACCCAGTGAGCCCAGGGTGACCGCGCCGAGGAACCAGAGGAAGCCGAGGTAGTCCGATAGAGGATTGCGGTGACTGGCCGCTTGCCGAAAGACCCAGTAGGCCGCGAAGGGCGCAATCAGATAGGAGAGCAGCACCGCCAGAAAGGTTGTCAGCGGATCCGGGGTGCCGGCCGGGGCCTGGTAGACGTACAGCAGTCCTGCGGCAAACAGGCCGCCCAATATCGGCAGGACCGCTTCACGGCCCCTCAGGATTAGCAGTGCCAGGGCAAGGCCTGACGGTAGCCAGATAATGGATGCGGGGTAGACCCTCGAAGGCAGCTGGATGCTGACGCCGGCCAGAGCGGCGATCACGGCTGCGATCAGAATGGGGACAAGCACCGCCTTCCATGAATCGAGTGACTGGAATGGTGCGTTCAAATAAAACCCTTCCCTGGTCTGTTATGAAGCCCTGTTTCCCTGGGTCTGAATTCAGTCGGTCGGCTCGCCTGTGTTTCCCTGGCGGCCGGGATACCCATCACTGTCATACGTTTAACAATTGTTTGACACATTAAATAGCTTACTCCGAATTTTCGTACGGCATACCCGGTTACGGTTACCATCTGTAAATTCGCAGTCGTGTCAGACGACGTGTCGTGTCCGCCGGTCACGCCGTCCTGTCCTACATGGACAGGCGCATCGACAGGTCCACGGCTTTGACATCCTTGGTCAGCGTTCCCAGTGAAATATAGTCCACTCCCGTCTCAGCGACAGGAATCAGTGTCGATTCGTTGATGCCGCCGGAGGCTTCAATTTGGGCACGTCCTGAATTTTCGCTGACGGCTGTGCGCATATCCTCCAGCGAGAACTCATCGAGCATGATGATGTCGGCCCCGGCGGCCAGGGCTTCCCGGAATTCCGCCAGGTTCTCCGTTTCCACCTCGACCGGCTTGCCGGGTGCGACGCGATGGGCGGTTTCGATCGCATTGCCAATAGAGCCGCAGGCAGCGATGTGGTTTTCCTTGATCAGGAAAGCGTCGTACAGGCCAACCCGATGATTGTGGCAGCCGCCGCAGGTGACTGCGTATTTCTGGGCCAACCGCAGGCCGGGCAGCGTCTTGCGGGTATCGAGCAGCTTTACGGCGGTGTGAGCCACCCGGTCGGCATAATCGCGACAACGGGTGGCGACGCCGGAGAGCGTCTGCAGCCAGTTCAGGGCGCAGCGTTCTGCCGTCAGGATACTGCGGGCCGGGCCTTCCACGGTAAACAGGGTGGCGTCGGTCGCGACGCGGTCACCATCGCCGCAGGACCAGGTGACGATCAGCGCCGGATCGACCTGCCGGAACACCTCGTCGACCCAATCGACACCAGCAACGACAGCGGATTCGCGGGTAATGACCCGGGCCGATGCGCGCCGCTCTTCAGGAATCAGCATGGCGGTAATGTCGCCGGTCCCGACATCCTCCTGCAAGCTCAGGGCTACGGTCTGTGCGCGTGACAGTTTCAGTTGGTCCGGGGAAATCGCAGTCATGGCAGGGGATGGCTCCAGTGCTTGCGTGGATTGGCGGGTCGTGGACGTGAGGTCCGGCAGGGAGTTTACTGGCTGGCATTGCGGTCGCCAAGCGTTGTCCGTCTGGATGTGATACCCGGGTGACGTGTGCCGTCACTACCGTGTTTGTACGGCGCCGTCGTTGAATTTTTAACACATTGATTTGAAAAGAAAACGGAAAATAAAGTGTGATCCAGTTCCGCGGAACACAAACGGTGACAAAACCTGACACAAGGTGACGTGGAAACCGCCTATGATGCCATTATGGATGTAAACTAATGTGAAATTGCGCGCGGCCATTCAGGCTGTGCGCAGAGGCATCAGAGTGGAATAGCCGCCTGTTTAAAAAGCGGAAACCCTCTGGTCCACTGTCGGGGGCGCTGTAATGACCAATGACAACCGGGTAGTCAGCCTGCATGGGGGGGTGCGCGAGGGAAGCTTTTCGCTGCCGTCCGCGCTGATTCGTTTGCGGGACTATTCCGGCCAGTCGCTGCGCAAGGAGCTGGGCGAGTTTTTCGATAGCGCCGACGATGCCCTGTTCAACCTCGCCGACAAGGCGGGCACCAACCAGGATCAGACGGCCTACTTCGACGCTATGCGCGAACTGCGCCTGCGCCGCAAAGCTATGTCGTTGTCGATTCTGCAATGGGTGGCCCGGGCCTTTAACGATATCGGCACGTTCGATCCCCAGTCCCGCTCCGGCGATCTTACGGAAATCGATCAGGACAGCCTCAGTCTGGTGGATCACGGCGACCACGAGCAGCAGGTGGCCATCGACAACCTGGTGAACAAGCTCCGCAATCGCTACGCCGACTCCATCCGGATGCTGGCGACCCGCATCGCTCACCTGATTCCCAAGGCCAATCTGGCCGACCGCCAGATGCCGCTGAGTCCCGAAGTGATCTGCGGTGGTCTGCAGGAGGCCTGCAATGACCTGGATATCGATATCCGGGCCAAGCTGGTGGTGCTCAAACTCTTCGACAAGCTGTTCATCGACCGTCTCGATCGCCTCTACCGGGACGCCAACACGCTGCTGGTAAAAGACGGTGTCCTGCCCGATATGAAGCGCCCGCCGATTGGTGGGCGTGCCGAGCCCCGGCAGCCGGTGGCGCGACGTCCGGTACCGCCTTCCACGTCAGCGCCCGCCGACGACGTCTATACGCCGGTTGATCAGGACAGCGCGGCTCAGCCGACGTTCTCGGAACTGTCCGCCCTGCTGCACACCCAGGGCGGACAGGGGAGTGCCTCAAGTTCGGCTGGCGGGCAGCAGCGTGGGGGCATCGATACGGTTGAGCTGATGCGCCGGCTTGCCCAATTGCAGAGCCAGTCTGATGTGCTGAACGCGGACCACCATTTTGTCGAATCGGACATCGCAGGCGGCAACCTGACGCGCCAGGTGGAGACCATGCTCGCGGGGCATAACCAGAGTATGGGGGCTCTCAACCAGGTGGACGCGGATGTCGTGAACCTGGTCACCATGTTGTTCGATTTCATCCTGGAAGACCGCCAGCTGCCGCTGCCGATGAAGAACGTCATTGGGCGCTTGCAGATCCCCATTCTCAAGGTGGCGCTGCTGGATCGCAGCTTCTTCAACCGGGGCGGCCATCCGGCGCGGAAACTGCTGAACGAGCTGGCCATGGCGGGCATCGGCTGGAACGAGAAACCGGCCGGCCAGCGCGATCCGTTGCGGGAGAAAATCGAGTCGGTGGTGGATCGTTTGATCAGTGACTTCACTGATAACGTCGACATTTTTGGCGAACTGCTGACGGAATTCAGCCATTTCATGGACCTGGATCGCCGCCGCCGGGAGCTGGTTGAACAACGACTGCGTGATGCCGAGGAAGGCCGTGCCCGCCAGGAGCGGGCGCGTGAGGCCGCGAGCGAGGTCCTTGAGCCACTGCGAAACGGTCGCAACCTGCCGCCAGTGGTGGAATCGATTCTGGATGAACCCTGGTCCAAGGTGCTGCAGTTCCTGTACCTGAGGGAAGGGGAGGCCAGCGACGCCTGGAAGCAATCGGTTGCGCTGGCCGGGGAACTGGTCTGGAGTGTCGATCCGCAGGAAGTGACCGACGAGACGCGCAGCGAGCTGTTGCGGCGGATCCCGTCGATTGTCGACAGTCTGCGGAAGGGACTGCATTCCATCTCCTGGGACCCGTTTGCCAGTGACGCCATGATGCGCGACCTGGAACTGGCTCACGTGGACACGCTGCAACAGTTGGCCGTGCAGGCGCCCGAAGCTCGCCAGGCTGCTCCGGAGCCCGTTGAGGCGGCGGAAACGCCGGACGATGCAGCGCTGGCCAGTGCGGTGGCCGAATTCAGCCAGCCGCAACCCGCCAAGCCGGTTGAGCCCGGTGCAGAGGTAGTAGAACCGCCCCGGGCGCCGGAATCGATTGAAACGGATAGCGCCCCGGTGTCTCAAGAAGACGGCGTCGATAGCCGTTGGCTGGAAATGGCGCAGAAACTGCGGGTGGGCTCCTGGGTAGAATTGCAGTCCGAGGGCCAGAAACTTCGCTGCAAGCTGGCCGCTGTCATCAAGGCGACCGGCAAATACATCTTCGTCAACCGCAACGGCGCCAAGGTGGCCGAGTACGCGCAGGCCGACGTGGCCAAGGCCCTGTCGACCGGCGAGGTGTCCATGCTCGATGATGGCCTGATCTTCGACCGGGCCCTGGAATCGATCATCGACAATCTGCGTCACAGCCGTCGCGACTGAATCGGGCCAGCGTGCGGGTGGCTTTTTGGCCTGGCACGTTGCTTTGTGCTTCAATCACCGTAGAATTGCTGACCACTTTCAGGTCCCGTAACGCGGTAGCGGTGGAAGCATTTTGAACTCTCAATCCCGAGACCCATCTTACGACATCGACGAGGCCGGCTGGCTTCGTCAGGCCCGTCATTGCCGGTCGCCCAATTTTGGACCCCGTCCGGAAGGCGCCGCTATCTCCCTGCTTGTGGTGCACAACATCAGCCTGCCTCCAGGGCAGTTCGGTGGCGATGCCATTGAACGATTTTTCTGCAACCGTCTCGATCCCGACGCCCATCCATACTTTCAGGAAATCCGGGATTTACAGGTCTCTGCCCATGCCTTGATCCGTCGCGATGGCGAATGCGTGCAGTTCGTCTCCTTCCTGGACCGGGCCTGGCATGCCGGTCGTTCCTCCTTCAACGGTGAGGAAGAGTGCAACGACTTCGGCATCGGGATCGAGCTGGAGGGGACCGACGACGTGCCTTACGAAGCAGCCCAGTATCGGGCTCTGGCGCGACTGACCCAGGCCATCATGCAACGCTGGCCCGCTGTGACACTCGATCGACTGACAGGCCACTGCGACATTGCACCGGGGCGCAAGACCGATCCGGGACCCGCCTTCGACTGGCCGCATTTTTTCGCGTTGGTTGAGGATGCGCGCGGGCAGGGGGAGGTCTGATGGGGTTCCTGATCCTGCTGCTCGCCTACGTCGTCCGCCGCCTGCTGGATGGATCGGTCGACGAGGGGCTGGATGCCCGCTTTCGTCAGCGACTGGCCCGGCTTTCCGGCGCTGAGGCCGGGCGCGAAGGTCGCCCGACCGCCGGGTTTGGCATTCTGTTGGGTGCCGTCGTTCTGGTCGGCGCGCTTGATGTCTGGTTGAGCCGCGGCAGTCTCTGGATCCTGACGTGGCCGCTGGACCTGGTGGTGCTGATCGCCATGCTGGGCGTTCCCGGCTGGCGCAACCCGCTACGGGCCTATGGCGAGGCCTGGCGTCGAGGCGATGCGTCGGCGGCCTGGTATCACGTCAATCATCTGCTGCCGGCCGAAGCGCGGGGGTTGGCCAGTGAACCCCGTGAACTGCATGTGCTGCTGTCCAAGCGCTTTATCCAGGTGATTTTCGAACACTATTTCCTGGTGATCTTCTGGTACGTGCTGCTGGGTCCGGCCGGCGCCATCGGTGCGCGGCTGTCGGTGGCGCTGCGCGATCACTGGCCACACCCCGCTGGCCGAGAACCCTTTTCCCGCCTGGTGTATCTGCTGGCCTGGGTGCCTGCGCGGCTGCTGAGCATCACGTTTGGCATTGCTGGCGATTTGGCCGGCTGGATGGGCGGCGCGCGTAAACGGTTGCTGCATCACACCCGCCTGAACGCCTCAGAACTGCTCTTCGAGAGTGCCAACGGGGCGCTGTCCAGTTATTCGCTGGATCCGCAACGGTTTGCTGAGAGTCATCCCGACGAGTGGCCGGATTACGGCGAACGAAGTCTGCGCGCCGTCCGGGATTTGCTGAACCGCAGCATGTTTGTCTGGATCTGCGGGCTTGCGCTGCTGGCAATCATGGGACTCTTTACGTGATTTTCCGGAGCAATTTCCGTATTCTTCCCGCCGCTTATTACACGTTGAAGCCAGGAATTTGATCTGGTTTAACATTGTCGGAACAAAAATAAATTCAAGATTTTTAGCATGTTGACGACAATATAAGTAGGGATGCTCTGATCTCGCCGTCGGGCGGAGACGATGGCGCTGCGGCGCTGCCCCTGTATTGGGCGACGCCATTCAACATAAAAACAATGAATTAACACGAGCACCACATGTTTGAGGGGGTTGAGTGAACCAGCTTCTGTATCCTGCTGTCGCGCTGATGAACCGGCTGCCGATGATTTACAAGTTCGGCTTGATCAGCGTGCTATTCCTGCTTCCGATCGGGGGCTTGTCCTACCTGCTGGTGAGCCAGCTCAACCGATCCATCGAAGGCATCAGCCACGAAGCCCAGGGCCTTGTTCAGGTCCGGCAGGTGAATCGGCTGATTCAGGCCGCCTACGATTACCGGGATTTCCGCGCCGTTGGCAAGATGAAGAACGACGATGCCTTCCTGTCCCGCAGTAATGAGGCGGCGGACGTTATCGACGCGCAGCTGTCCAGTCTGATCGAGACCCAGGCCTCCTTTGATTCGGCGGGCGGCTGGAAGGCCCAGGTCGAGGCTCTGGACAACGCCTGGAAGAAGTTGCGCAGCGAAGACATCTTCCAGAGCAACATCGATCCCCAGGTGACCTATTACCAGGAATTCGTGCAGAAGGCGCGGGCCCTGCTGGAATCGACACTCAAACTGTCCGGCCTGGCTAACGATCCGCAGGCCGAGAACCAGATGCTGTTGCAACTGGCGACCACATCGCTGCACGACGCCGCCAGTCGTGAGGGGATAGCCCGAGCCTTCGGTATGTTCAGTCTGGACCAGGGCACCGTAGGCTACGCGATGGCGGATGTCATGAACGGCGTCTTCGACAACCTGACGACACTGCACAGCCGTCTGAAGTCGGAATTCGAGGTGGCGCAGGGTTCCTCGCAAGCTTTGAGTCAGCAGTCGGATCTGGCGGATGCGGTTGTGCAGAACGTGATCAAGGTGCGTGACGCGCTGGACGCCAACGTCATTACCCCTTATCGACTGGAGATGTCCTGGCAGGATTTCGACAAGTTGATATCGCCGCTGATCGCGCCGAACTTTGAGCTGATGGACCAGATTTTCCAGGTGGTGGACGATAATCTGGCGGAGCGCCTGAACCGAGAAACCAACCAGCGAATGGTGATTTTCCTGGTGCTGGGGATTGTGCTGCTGATTGTGGTGTATCTCTACCTGGGGTTCTTCGTTTCCGTTAAGAAGGCGATTTCCCGCTTTGGTAAAGCCGCGCGGCAGGTGGCGGATGGCGATATGACGGTCCGCATCGAGCTGGCCAATCGCGACGAGCTTGGGGCGCTGACCGACGAGTTCAACAACATGACTTCGAAAATGGCCGATTTGATCCGCTCGGTCAGTCGAACCACCGGTGACGTCGATACCCAGGCAACACGGGTGAACGACAGTGCGTCGGCCAACAGCGAGGCGGTTGAGCGTCAGATGTCAGAGACCGAGCAGATTTCGGACGCCATGCACCAGATGGTGGATACGGTACAGGAAGTGGCGGAAAGCGCCCAGCGCGCCTCGGATTCCGCCGGGTCCGCTGAGAAAGATGCCGAGCAGGGCCGACAGGTTGTCACCGAAACCGTGGACACCATTCACCGGCTGGCTAACGAAATTCGTGGCGCGGTGGATACCATCAACCGGGTCAGCGAAGACAGCGACAGCATCAGTCAGGTGCTGGTGGAGATCAAGGCGATTGCCGAGCAGACCAACCTGCTGGCACTGAATGCCGCCATCGAGGCTGCGCGCGCCGGCGAGCAGGGCCGCGGGTTTGCGGTGGTTGCGGACGAGGTTCGCTCGCTGTCCCAGCGCACGCATAAGTCGACGGAAGACATCGAGGAAATGATTGGTCGTTTGCAAGGCGGCGTGAAAGCGGCGGTGAAAGCGATGACCAACAGCCATGAGGTCACAGACGCCACCGTCGAGAAATCCTCAGAAGTGACCGAGGCATTGGAGAAAATCCTGGCGGGCATTTCCACCATCGTGGACATGAGCCACCAGATTGCGCAGGCCTCGGAAGAGCAGTCTGCGGTGGCCAAGAACATCAACACCAACGTCGAGCAAATTACCGAGCTGGGGCATGCGACGGCGGGTAATGCCGACGAGACGCTGGCTGCCTCCCGTGAAATGTCGGATGTCACCGCCGAACTGCGGCGTCTGGTGGCGTCTTTCCGCGTGTAACGAAAAAGGCCGCTCACCATGTGGGCGGCCTTACAGTCATGTTGCGCTGCGTTGCGTCAAACGCTCAATTTTTGCCGGCCGGCGGCGTCGGCGACCAAAGCACTTCCTCTCCGCCATCCCGCCGCGCCAGCACCCGCGCAATCACGAACAGCAGATCCGACAGCCGGTTCAGGTAACGGCGGGACGATTCGTTGATGGAGTCCTCGTGGCCCAGCGCCACCACCACTCGCTCGCCGCGCCGGCAGATGGCCCGGGCCAGGTGACAGTGAGCCGCATCCCGGCGCCCGCCGGGCAGGATGAAGTTCTTCAGCGGCGGCAGATCCTCATTCCACTGATCCAGCGTGCTTTCCAGCCAGTCGATGTGGCCGTCGCCGATGACGTGACTGCCGGGAATGGCGAATTCGCCGCCCAGGTCAAACAGGTGATGCTGGATTTTCCGCATCAACTCAGCCAGTTCCGGTTCGTTATCGAGGTATTCGATGAGGACGCCAATCTGGCAGTTCAGCTCATCGACGGTGCCCATGGCGTCGACGCGCTGGGCATTCTTGGCGATCCGGCTGCCGTCGGCCAGGCCGGTGGAGCCGTCGTCGCCGGTGCGGGTGTAGATCTTGGAAAGTCGGTATCCCATGATTCAGTCCTGTTTCAGGTGTGTCACGGCGTCTGTGAGTTCACGATTTACGGGCGCATCAAGGCCATGGATGACTGAGGCCTGCACCACAAAGCCATTCATCATATCGATCTCGGTGTGTCGGCCGACGCGCACGTCCTGTCGCATGGACGAACTGTTGGCGGCCGTGCGACGCGCCACGTCGCGGACTTGTGCTTCCAGCGTCGCGGCTTCGACAGGGCGCCCCGACGCCCGCATCAGCGCCGCCACTTCCCGGCAGACGTCCCCGATGCGTTCTTCGAAATAGGGATGGCCCAGAATCTCTCCATTGGCGCAGTCGAGAACGGCTGTAAAGGGATTGATACCGGCATTGATGGCGAGTTTCTGCCAGAGCCGGCCTTCGATATCGGGATCGCTCTGAACATCCAGTCCGCTCAGGCGCAGCGTGGCCATGGTCGTATTGATCAGGGCGTGCGCGCTGATCGTCAACGGACCCAGCCACGTGGTGCCACGGCCGGCATGGAGAACGCGGCCGTCGTCATCGATGTAGGCGCCTTCGGTGGTCGATGCGGCAAACACCGGGCGTTGCGCAAATCGCCTGGCGATGGCTTGCTGGCTGCCCATGCCATTCTGGAAGAGGGTAATGGGAACGTCGGGCGGAATGTGGCTGGAAACGGCAGCCAGGGCCGGTTCGGCATCGGGCGCCTTGGTCATGACCAGCACGCAACCGGGACTGGCGTCACCTGAGGGGCCAATGTCGATGAGTTCCGAATCGCCTCCGACATGAACCAGCGTGTATCGCAGGGTCGCGTCGGTGACGGCGCGCGTGGCCAATCGAACCGACGCGTGGCGGGAAAGATGGCCGGCCCAGAGCCGGCCCATGGCACCGGCACCGATGATCAGGATCGGGGAGCGTTCCTTTGCGGTCATCGGTGCGGCACCTATATTACATGGCCTCGATCTTGCCACGCTGGTCCTGCAGGCGGGTCAGGCTGCTCTGGGCATCGGCCAGCTTGGCCTTTTCCTTCTCGACCACCTCGGCCGGCGCCTTGGCCGTGAAGTTGTCATTGCCCAGCTTGCCTTCGAGGCGCTTGATCTCCTTGCTGATCCGCTCCAGCTCCTTGTCCAGGCGGTCCAGTTCGGCGGCCTTGTCGATCAGGCCGGCCATCGGTACAAGCACTTCCATCTCACCAACCAGCTGGGTGGCGGCCATCGGCGCTTCCTCGTCACCCAGCCAGTGCAGGCTTTCCAGTTTGGCCAGGGACACCAGGAAGCTGCGGTTTTTCTCCAGTCGTTCGCGGTCGGACTCGGGGCCACGCATCAACACCGGAATCTGCTTGGCCGGGGAGATGTTCATCTCGCCACGGATGTTGCGTACGGCCACGATGGCGCCCTTGAGCCATTCGATGTCGGTCTCGGCGCCCGCGTCGATCTTGCCTTCCTCGGCCGCCGGGTAAGGTTGCAACATGATCGAGTCGCCGGCCTTGCCAGCCAGCGGTGCGACGCGCTGCCAGATTTCCTCGGTAATGAACGGGATGATCGGGTGCGCCAGGCGCAACACGGCTTCCAGCACACGAACCAGCGTGCGACGGGTACCGCGCTTGGCTTCGGCCGACGCGTTCTCGTCTGTCAGGACCGGTTTGGACAGCTCCAGGTACCAGTCGCAGTATTCGTTCCAGATGAATTCATAGATGGCATAAGCCGCCAGGTCGAAGCGGTACTGGTCGAAGTGACGCGTTACTTCCTTCTCGCAGCGCTGCAGGGCACTAATGATCCAGCGATCGGCCAGGGACAGTTCCACCGGCTCCTCATTGGCGCCGCAGTCCTCGCCCTCGGTGTTCATCAGCACGTAGCGAGCGGCGTTCCAGAGCTTGTTGCAGAAGTTGCGATAGCCTTCCAGGCGCTTCATGTCCCAGTTGATGTCCCGGCCGGTGGTGGCCAGGGAGGTGAGGGTGAAGCGCAGGGCGTCCGTACCGTGGGCGCTGATACCTTCCGGGAACTCCTTCTGGGTGCGCTTGGCGATCTTCTGCGCCAGTTGCGGTTGCATCAGGTTGCCGGTGCGCTTCTCCAGCAGGTCGTCCAGGGAGATGCCATCCATCATGTCCAGCGGGTCCAGCACGTTGCCCTTGGACTTGGACATCTTATTGCCCTGTTCGTCGCGGATCAGGCCGGTGACGTACACGGTCTTGAACGGCACCTGCGGGTTGCCGTTTTCGTCCTTCATGAAATGCATGGTCATCATGATCATCCGGGCGACCCAGAAGAAAATGATGTCGAAGCCGGTGACCAGCACGTCCGTGGGGTGGAAGGTGGCCAGTCGCTCGGTTTCTTCCGGCCAGCCCAGGGTGCCGAAGGTCCACAGCGCCGAGCTGAACCAGGTGTCGAGGACGTCCGCGTCCTGTTCCAGCTTGAGATCGGTGGCCAGGTCGTATTTCTCGCGGACCGATGCTTCGTCGCGACCGACGTATATGTTGCCTTCGGCGTCATACCACGCCGGAATGCGATGACCCCACCACAGCTGGCGGGAGATGCACCAGTCCTGGATGTCGCGCATCCAGGAGAAGTACATGTTCTCGTAATTCTTGGGCACGAATTCGATGCGACCGTCTTCGACGGCTTCGATGGCGGGCTTGGCCAGGGTCTTGGCGTCGGCGAACCACTGGTCGGTCAGCATCGGCTCGATGATCAGGCCGGAACGGTCACCACGGGGCACGCTCAGCACGTGGTCTTCCACTTGGTGCAGCAGGCCGGCGGCCTCCATATCGGCCACGATCTGTTTGCGGGCGTCTTCCCGGGTGAGGCCGGCATAGGCCGCGGGGAGGGTGCCATCGATGTCCGCGTTCGGCGTGCCGTCGCTGTCGAAAGTTTCGGCTTCGCTGCGAATGTTCGCGTCCTGGGTCATGACATTGATCATCGGCAGCTTGTGGCGCTTGCCGACGGCGTAGTCATTGAAGTCATGGGCCGGGGTGATCTTGACGCAGCCGGAGCCTTTCTCCGGATCGGCGTGCTCGTCCGCCACGATGGGAATTTCGCGGTTCACCAGCGGCAGCAGGATGGTCTTGCCAATCAGGTGCTGGTAGCGCTCATCCGTGGGGTGAACGGCGACGGCGGTATCGCCCAGCATGGTTTCAGGCCGGGTTGTGGCCACCACCAGATAATCTTTGCCATCCTGGGTGGTTTCGCCATTTGCGAGCGGATAGCGCAGGTGCCAGAAGTGGCCCTTTTCTTCCTTGTTCTCCACTTCCAGATCGGAAATGGCGGTGTGCAATTTCGGGTCCCAGTTGACCAGGCGCTTGCCGCGGTAGATCAGACCTTCGTCATACAAGCGGATGAACACTTCCTGCACGGCCCGGTAGAAGCCGTCGTCCATGGTGAAGCGTTCGTGGTCCCAGTCCACGGAGTTACCCAGCCGGCGCATCTGGCGGGTGATGGTGCCGCCGGACTCCTGCTTCCAGTCCCAGATCCGGTCGATGAACGCTTCCCGGCCCAGGTCGTGACGGGTTTTGCCTTCTTCATTGGCCAGCTTGCGCTCGACGACCATCTGTGTGGCGATGCCTGCATGGTCGGAACCGACCTGCCAGAGGGCGTTGCGGCCCTGCATGCGGCGGAAGCGGGTGAGGGTGTCCATGATGGTGTGCTGGAACGCGTGCCCCATGTGCAGACTGCCGGTGACATTGGGCGGTGGGATCATGATGCAGAATGGGTCGCCTTCGCCGCGGGGGCGGAAGTAGCCGTTCTGTTCCCAGGTCTGGTACCACTGACGCTCAATATTCTCGGGCTGGTAAGTCTTTTCCATGGAGATTTCTGCTTCGTACCGGGTTGAAAATGGTTGGGAATCCCGGGAAAGCAGTCCGTCTGGCAGGCAAGCAGAGTGCCGATGCCGGTATCGGATGGTTTCGGGATTCCATCAATTAAGTTGAGGCAGGTGATTATACATGGCGTGCCAGTCGCGGGCGAACCGTGTTGGCGCGGCAATGCATAGGTTGTCAGAGGTTGTCAGGCCCGTTGGGCACCCTTTCTGGCATCGTGAACGCGCGGTTCGATACCCAGCTCACGAAGCTGACGGAAATGTGAGCGCGCGCGACTCAGAATCTTGGGATCGCTGCTGGCGATCAGGGCCAGTCGGCGAAAGCGATCGGCGTCGGTGGGCAGGGTGTCGCCGAGTACGATGACGGTGTCCCAATCGGCCGGCGCCGGGTGACCGGCCAGCAGCCCGACCCGTTCGGGGCAGGCGTCGTGGGCTTCGGTCAGTTGCCGGTGCGGCAGGAAGCTCTCCGGGCTGTATTGCCAGAGCAGGTTATCCAGCGCCTGCATCTGCTCACCGGGATTGCAGACCAGGCAGACGCGGTCCCCCTGGGTCCAGGCTTTTTCCGTGAGGCGCGCCGCGTGGAGCAGGCGCGCCGACTCGGTATCCTGCGGCAGCAGGTAGAACCAGTGCCGGCCTTCCGACCGGCTTGCGGCATCAGTTGACATAGGACAGCAGGTAGTCCACCAGCAGCGGAACCGGCCGGCCGGTCGCCCCTTTCTCCTTGCCGGAAAGCCAGGCCGTGCCGGCGATATCCAGGTGGGCCCAGTTGTAGTCCTTGGTGAAGCGGGACAGGAAACACGCCGCCGTGATCGATCCGGCCGGGCGACCGCCAATGTTCTGCATGTCCGCGAAGTTGCTGTCCAGCTGCGCCTGATACTCGTCCCAGATCGGCAGCTGCCAGGCGCGGTCACAGGTCTTCTGACCCGACGTCAGCAGGCGGTCGGCCACTTCCTCATTATTACTGAACAGGCCGGATGCCTCCTTGCCCAGGGCGATAATGCAGGCACCGGTGAGTGTGGCGATGTCAACCACGGTTTCCGGCTCGTATTTGCCGGCGTAGGTGAGGGCATCACAAAGCACCAGGCGACCTTCGGCATCGGTATTCAGGATCTCGATGGTCTGGCCGGACATGGAGGTGACGATATCCCCCGGGCGTGTCGCGCTGCCGCCAGGCATGTTCTCGGCAGACGCCACAATACCCACAACATTGATAGCCGGCTTGATTTCGGCGATGGCGCGCATGGCACCGAACACGCTGGCGGCGCCGCACATGTCGTACTTCATCTCGTCCATTGCCTCGCCCGGTTTCAGGCTGATGCCGCCGGTATCGAACGTGATGCCTTTGCCTACGAGGACGTGCGGTTTGTCCTTCGCCTTGCCACCGCGGTATTCCATAATGATCAGCTTGGCCGGCTGGGCGCTGCCTGCGGACACGGAGAGCAGGCTGTTCATGCCCAGCTTCTTCATCTGCTTCTCATCCAGCACTTCGGTCTTGATAACGTCGTGCTCTTTGGCGAGGGCCTGGGCCTGTTCGGCCAGCCAGGTCGGATGGCAGACGTTGGGGGGCGTGTTGCCCAGGTCGCGGGTAAAGCTCATGCCGTGACCGACCGCTTCACCGGTGACCAGGGCGGCTTTCAGCGTCTTGTCGTTGGCCGAGGCGGCGACGGTCATCTTGTCCAGGGGTGGCTTGGGTGCGGCTTTGCTCTTGAAACCGCCGAAGCTGTACTGCTGTTCTTCGGTCACCCGTGCGATCAACGACACCTTCCAGGCTTCGTCGCGGTCTTTCACCTCATTATCGGCCAGTGCGATCAGGGCGTGTTTGGTCGGGCTGTCTTTCAGTCGCCCAATGGCGCCGTTCAGCATCTTGCGGAAAGCCGCCGGCTGCTGGGGGGATTCGCTGCCACTGCCGACAATAAGCAGGCGTTTCCAGGGTTGATCCGCCAGCGGGAGCATGAGGCTGCTGCCCGCCTTGCCAGAGATATCACCGTTTTTCTGCAAATCCTTGAGCATGCCGTTGAGAGCGGCATCGGCCGCGGATGTGGAGGCTGGCCAGTCGCCTTTCTCGGGGACGGACACGACCAGGCAATCGGCTTTGATATCGGTCAGGGACTTGCTGTTCAGCGTGTATTTCATGGCAGCTCCGTTGATTGATTCCGTATCGGTGGTCCGGGCAACGTGGAGGCCCGGAGCCGGGACATCCGGCCGTAGCCGGCGTCTGCGGTGAGTGACCCAAGTGTACGTTAAGCCGAATGTTGTTGGCTATGATGGACTTATCCGGCCTCAGGTACCTGTCATTCACCGGCAAGGTTCAATAGAATAGCGGCGGTCTGTGGACGATCCACCATCCGTCTGTTTGGGAAGGGACATTTTGTACATCATCTTCCGCTATCTGACCCGTCAGGTCCTTGTCAGCATGCTGGCGGTAACCGGGGTTCTGCTGCTCGTATTCATGAGTGGCCGCTTCATCAAGTATCTGGCTGATGCCGCCGCGGGAAAAATTGCCGGCGACGTGCTGTTTACCATCATGGCCTACCGTTTTCCGGGTTTCCTGGAACTGATCCTGCCGCTGGGCCTGTTTATCGGCATCCTGTTGGCTTATGGGCGGATGTATCTGGAAAGTGAGATGACCGTGCTGTTTGCCTGCGGGGTCAGCGATCGTCAGGTGTTGGCGCAGACGATGGTGGCCAGTCTTGTGGTGATGATTGTAGTCGGTTCGATGAGTCTGTACCTCTCGCCATGGGGGATGCAGAAAGTTCAGGACATCATCAATCAGCAGAAGAAAGCGACGGAATTTGAGCTCCTGTCGCCCGGCCGGTTCCAGAGTCTCTCTTCGGGCGATCGCGTGACCTACGTTGAAGGTTTGAGCGACGACAAGCAGAAATTGCTTGGGGTTTTCATCGCCGAGTTCAAGAAGGATGGTTCCGGGCTTTCCATGACGACCGCGGATGCAGGTTCCCAATTTGTCGATCCGGACACCGGCAGCCGATTTCTCGTCCTTGAGGATGGACAGCGCTATGAAGGGCGTCCCGGTGACCTGGATTACAAAGTCACGCACTTCGACGCCTATGGCTTGAAGATTCAGGGGCCGGATTCGGTCAGCGAGCGGACGGATGAGGACGCTATTCCGACCCTGTCGCTGATGCGATCCGATGATCCGGAAATGCGGGCGCTATTCCACTGGCGTTTGTCGCTGCCGCTCATTGTACCGGTAGTGACTCTGCTGGCGGTCCGGCTGAGCCGCGTAAATCCCCGGCAGGGGCGCTTCTTCCATCTGCTGCCGGCCATGATGATCTACATCACCTATCTGGGACTGCTAATCGTGGCGCGGGATGCGTTGGCCAAACAGCAGGTGCCTGAATGGTTGGGATTGACCTGGGTGCACGTATTGTTCCTGGCTGTCGGGCTCTGGCTGCAATTCGGGACGGCATGGGTACGTAAGCGGCGACTGGTCAAGGAAGGGCGGACTCATGCAGAAGCTTGACCGTTACATCATCAAGACCGTCGGTGGGGCGACGCTGCTGGTTATGCTGGTGGTGCTGTCGCTGGACCTGATCTTCGCGTTTATCCACGAGCTGGATAATGTCGAGAAAAACTACCAAACGCTGCAGGCACTCGCCTATATCTTTATGACGCTGCCGCGTCGTATATACGACTATCTGCCCCTGGGCGCTTTTATGGGCTGCCTGATCGGGTTAGGCAGTCTGGCGAGTACTTCGGAGCTGGTTGTCATCCGGGCGGCAGGGGTGTCGATTCGTCGCATCGTCTGGTCGGCCATGAAGCCAACGATCGTCGTCGTGGTGATTGGACTGATTCTGGGTGAGTTCGTGGCGCCGCATTTTGAGAAAATTGCCCAGAGTCAGCGTGAAATTGCTCGCGGTGGTGAGAGTAATGTCGCCTCTTCCGAAGGGCTCTGGCACCGGGAAGGTAATACCTTTATCCATGTCAACGTGGTGCAGCCGGATGGCATTCTGGCGGGTATTTCGCTGTTCCACTTTAACGACAAACGCGAACTGACCAGCGCCACCTTTGCTCGCAAGGCGACTTATCAGAAGGACCACTGGAGACTTGAGCGGGTCATCACGACGGAACTGTCCAGGCAGGGCACTATTCGTAAGACCTCTGATCGCATGCGTTGGGATTCGCAACTGTCGCCGTCGGTGCTCAGTGTCCTGATCGTTAAGCCGGAGAACCTGTCCATCAGCGGCCTGTATACCTATGGCTCGTATCTGGACGACCAGGGCCTGAGTTCTACCAACTACTGGCTGGCCTTCTGGAAAAAAGTACTCGGGCCTGTCGCTATTGCGGTTCTGGTGCTGGTGGCGATTTCCTTCGTCTTTGGGCCATTGCGCTCGGTCACCATGGGGTTCCGGGTCTTTACGGGGATTATCGTGGGGCTGATCTTCAAGTACATGCAGGATCTGCTGGGGCCGATGAGCGTAGTCTTCGGCTTCAGCCCGGTGATTGCCATTGCCGCACCCATCGTGCTGAGTGCCATTGTCGGCGCCGTCCTCATGCGGCGAGCGGGTTAGGGAGCCTTGGGCACCCGGACCACGTGGCTCTCGGAAATGCGATCGGTCCAAGATCGTTTTTCACTGTCCCAGAGCATCCACACATAGCCCAATCCGCCGGCCAGCCAGCTGACCCAGCCGATCAGGTAGCGCAGTAGCGCCTGGTACCAGCGAATAGGTGTCCCGTCCGAGTTTTCGATCCGTATCCGCCAGACCTGCATTCCCAGCGTCTGCCCCGACTTCGTCCAGAAATAGCCAAAGAACACAAACAGCACGACAAACAGGACCGACGTCAGCAGTGGATCGGGCGACAGCTTTCCCGACGCGGCCAGCGCCTTGTACTGCTCGAACCCGATGATCCAGGCCGCCAACATGGTGTAGATCCACGTCGTGACAATCAGCACCGCGATACAGATCAGTCCGTCGTAAATCATCGCCAACAGGCGTTTGATGAACGTGGCGGGTGGCAGCAGCTCATCGGCAGGATGAAAAGGCTGGGGCATTGACAGCTCCGTTGCGCATGGGCGATTGGGATATTCAGGCGGGGCCTGAAATACGGTCCCAGTATATCGAAACATTCCTAAAGATTGTGGCCGGTCGGCCGTCATAACAGTCATCATGTCAGCCACTGTCGTGGCTGTGTCCAACAGGAGAGGTCTGCGCCATGGTTTCCCCGGTTTCCATCCCCGGCTCCGACGCCAACTACCGAAATCATTCGGAACGCTCTTCCAACGCCTCATCGGCACGGGGTAGGCCAGCTGACGGCCAGGCCGCAGAGGGGCAGGGGCAGATTCGCTCTGCGGATGACGCCATAGGCGTGTTGCGTGCCCGGCTTGAACAGCGACTGCAGCAGGGGCTGGGTCAGGGCGGCGCGCAGGTGTCGAAATCAGCCGCGGATGCGTTTGAGCCGCCCAGTGCGTCGGATGTCGCCAGTCGCGTCCTTGGGTTTGTGCAGAATCGCCTGGAGCAGGAAGCTCGCAACGGGGCTGACAGCGAACGTTTGTCCGGTCTTCTGGAGCAGGCGCGAAAAGGCGTCAGCCAGGGCTTCTCCGAGGCCCGGGACCAGATCGAGGCCCTGGGCATGATGAACGATGACTTGTCTGCCGATATCGATGACAGCTTTTCCCGGATCCAGGGCGGACTCGATGATCTGCAGCAACGCTACCTGGGTGACGGAGGCGCTGGCGAAACCTCTTCGGTTTCCGGTTACAGCGTCGAGGCGTCGTCGCGCAATCAGTTGTCGTTCCAGGTGCGTACCGCCGATGGCGATATCGTCACGGTGGCTATGGATGAAGCCCGCTACGCTGGCGCCAGCAGTCGAACCGAGCAGGGCAATGGTGGTGCATCCAGCGAAAGTGCCAGCGCCAGTCTGTTCGCCGGGCGATACCAGTTTTCGGTGCAAGGCGAGCTGGATGACGGCGAACGCCAGGCACTGACCGCTCTGTTCAAGGATGTCCAGCAGGTCGCGGGTCAATTCTTCGACGGGGACGTGCAGTCGGCGTTCTCGGCGGCAGGCCAGCTGGGTCTGGATGGCGAAGAGCTGGCCAGCTTCAGTCTGAACCTGTCCTCTGTGCGCACCGTGCGAGCGTCGGCGTATGAGGCGGTGTCGGGCGAACCGTCGACCAACAGCCAGTTGCGGCCGTTGGCGGGGTTGGCGCAGGATGTCCAGTCACTGGCCGACAATGCCACCAGGCAGGGCCTCGACTCCGGTTCATTGGAAAGTTTAATGGACCGTATGATATCCGATTTGCAGGAAAGCCGCCCCGATGCGCTTGAATCCGACAATGCCGGCCTTATGACGGACTTCTGGAAGACCATTATCGGCGCGCTCGAACCCACCGGAAACGAGACGGACCAAGACAGTCAGGGAGCCTCTGATTAACGACTGAGCCTCTACCTACCCGTCAAATTGCCGGAAATGCCGTGAGCGCCGCCTACTGGGCGGCGTTTCTCGTTTTTTACCCCTGGTGGCTGTGCTAGAGTAGCGCCCTTATCCTTGGCGATTGTGCCGGATTGGGCAAGGTCCCCAATCCTGTGGCTCGACTCACTTTTTGAATTGAATTTCTGACGAGGCGATCAGGACACGGCTATGAAAACCGCAGTATTGCGCCAGACATTTCTGGAATATTTCCAGCAGCGGGGGCACGAAATCGTACCCAGCAGCTCACTGGTTCCCCATGACGATCCGACCCTGCTGTTCACCAATGCGGGGATGAACCAGTTCAAGGATGTATTCCTGGGCCGTGAAAAACGCGACTACACCCGGGCCACCAGCTCCCAGCGCTGCGTTCGCGCCGGCGGCAAGCACAACGACCTGGAGAATGTCGGTTACACCGCTCGACATCACACGTTCTTCGAGATGCTGGGCAACTTCAGCTTCGGGGACTACTTCAAGAAAGAAGCCATTGAGTTTGCCTGGACCTTCCTGACCGGGGATGAGTGGTTGGGGTTGCCCAAGGACAAGCTGTTGGTGACCGTCTACGCCTCGGACGAAGAAGCCTACGACCTCTGGCACAACGGCATGGGCGTGCCGGCCGACCGGATTATCCGTATCGGTGACAACAAGGGCGCGCAGTACGCTTCAGATAACTTCTGGCAGATGGGCGATACCGGTCCCTGCGGTCCCTGCACCGAAATTTTTTACGACCACGGTCCCGACATCGCCGGTGGTCCGCCCGGTTCTCCGGAGGAGGATGGCGATCGTTTCATCGAGATCTGGAACGTGGTCTTCATGCAGTTCAACCGCACGGCGGACGGCGAGATGCAGCCGCTGCCCAAGCCGTCGGTGGATACCGGCATGGGGCTGGAGCGGATTGCGGCGGTGCTGCAGGGCGTGCACAGCAACTATGAAATCGATCTGTTTCAGGACCTCCTGAAAGCGGCCTCCGACATCCTCGGCGGTGTTGATACCGAGGAGGCGTCACTGCGGGTGGTCGCCGACCATATCCGTTCCTGCGCGTTCCTGATTGCCGACGGCGTCATGCCGTCCAACGAAGGCCGCGGTTTTGTGCTGCGCCGGATCATCCGTCGCGCGGCCCGCCACGGCAACAAGCTGGGCGCCCGCGAACCGTTCTTCTACAAGTTGACGGCGGCTCTGGTTGAGCTGATGGGCAACGCTTATCCCGAGTTGGTGCGCACCCAGGCGCAGATCGAGAAAGTCCTCCAGCAGGAAGAAGAGCAGTTTGCCCGCACGCTGGATAAAGGCCTGCGGTTGCTGGAGCAGGACATCGCTGAGCTCAAGGGCACCCAGATTCCCGGCGAAACCATTTTTACCCTGTACGACACCTTTGGATTCCCGGTCGACCTGACCAACGACATCGCCCGCGAACGCGGTCTGACGCTGGATTACGACGGCTACGAAAAAGCGATGGAAGCCCAGCGTGAGCGTGCTCGCGCCGCGTCCAAGTTCGGTATCGACTACAACGCGACGGCCGGGCTGGGTGGCAGTACCGAATTTACCGGCTACGAAAAGATCGATGGCCACGAAACGATCCGCACCGTGCTGGTGAATGGCGAGGAAGCGAACGCGGAGACGGGTGACGAGGCCGTCGTCGTACTGGAGCGGACACCGTTTTACGCCGAGTCCGGTGGCCAGGTGGGGGACACCGGTCTGCTGACCTGGAGTGGTGGCCGCTTCCAGGTGACGGATACCAAGAAAGACGGTGCCAATCACCTGCACATCGGCACCGTCATTGAGGGCGAGCTGTTTCCGGGGCTGGAAGTGGATGCGCGCATCGACCACGCCCGCCGCCAGGCCATCGCCCTGAACCATTCCGCGACGCACCTGTTGCACGCGGCGTTGCGCAAGATCCTGGGCGATCACGTCACCCAGAAAGGCTCCCTGGTGGAAGCCGACCGTCTGCGTTTCGACTTCTCCCATTTCGAGCCGGTGACGCCGGAGCAGTTGAAGGACATCGAAGCGCTGGTCAATGACGAGATCCTCGCCAACGAACCGGTTGGTGTGGAAGTCACCGACATGGAAGACGCCAAGGAGAAGGGCGCCATGGCTCTGTTTGGTGAGAAATATGGCGATGAAGTCCGCGTCCTGACCATGGGGCGTGACCGCTACTCGGTGGAGTTGTGTGGGGGCACACACGTCTCCCGGACTGGTGACATCGGTGCCTTCCGCATTACCTCGGAAAGCGGCATTTCCTCTGGTGTCCGTCGTATCGAAGCGGTCACCGGTAAGGGCGCGCTGGCCTGGATGGACGATACCGAATCACGTTTGCGTCAGGTGGCCGGTCTGGTCCGTGGTACGCGTGACAGCGTGATCGAAAAGGTGGAAGCCACTCTGGACCGGAATCGCCAACTGGAGAAAGAGCTGGAGCAGCTGAAAGCCAAGCTGGCCAGCTCGGCCGGGGCCGACCTCGCTGGATCCGCTATCGAGGTAAATGGCCTGAAAGTCGTGGCCTCCGAATTGCCGGGTGCCGACCGTAAGGCGTTGATGGATACGGCGGATCAGCTCAAGAACAAGCTGGGCTCTGGCGTCGTGGTCCTGGCTGCTGTCGATGATGGCAAGGTCACCCTGGTGGCCGGTGTGACCAAGGACGCGACTGCTCGTGTCCGTGCCGGCGACATCATGAAGAAACTGGCCGCGGCCGTAGACGGAAAAGGCGGTGGCCGACCGGATATGGCCCAGGGTGGTGGAACGGATCCGTCGAAACTGCCGGATGCGCTTTCCCAGGTGAGCGGATGGGTTGAAGAGGCGACGCGCTGAAACGGTATCCAGCGCCCGGAACTCCCTTTATAATCGCCGCGCTGCGCCAGCGTGGCGAGCTGGGGATAGACCCGACTGACAGGTGGAAATAAGGACGACGATGGCACTTCTGGTCCAGAAATTTGGCGGTACATCCGTCGGCACGATTGAGCGTATCAACGCCGTGGCCGACCGGGTTGCACGGGGCCGTGCTGACGGGCACGACCTGGTAGTGGTTGTTTCAGCAATGAGTGGTGAGACCAATCGCCTGATTGGCCTGGCCAACGAGATTATGGACGAGCCGACCCCGCGCGAGATGGACGTTCTGGTCTCAACCGGCGAGCAGGTGACGATCGCGCTGCTGTCCATGGCGTTGCAGAAGCGGGGTGTTGATGCCCGTTCCTACACGGGCTCCCAAGTTCGTATCCTGACGGACAACGCCCACACCAAAGCGCGCATTCAACAGATCGACGAGCAGAATATGCGCGGGGATCTCGATGCCGGCCGGGTTGTCGTCGTTGCCGGTTTCCAGGGCGTTGACGAGCGCGGCAATATCACCACGCTCGGCCGCGGCGGTTCGGACACCACCGCGGTTGCGCTGGCGGCCGCCCTGAAAGCTGATGAGTGCCAGATCTATACAGATGTTGATGGTGTGTACACCACGGATCCGCGTGTCGTCGACGGTGCCCGTCGGCTGGACAAGATCACCTTCGAGGAAATGATCGAAATGGCCAGCCTGGGCTCCAAGGTGCTGCAGATCCGGGCGGTCGAATTTGCGGGTAAGTACAATGTGCCACTGCGGGTCCTCTCTAGCTTTGGTGAAGGCGAGGGCACCCTGATTACGCTTGATGATGAGGCTGATATGGAACAACCGGTGGTATCCGGCATTGCGTTTAACCGGGACGAAGCAAAACTGACGATTTCCGGCGTACCTGATACACCGGGCAGTGCACTACGTATATTGAAGCCAATCAGCGACGCCAACATCGAAGTGGACATGATTGTCCAGAATGTGGGCGCGGATAACCGGACCGACTTCACCTTCACCGTGCACCGCAATGATTACAAGCGTGCGCGGGCGGTATTGGATAAGGTGGCTGCGGAGCTGTCTGCCCGTGAAGTCAGCGGTGATGGGCGCATTGCCAAGGTCAGTATTGTGGGCGTCGGTATGCGCTCCCATGCGGGCGTGGCTACCCGGATGTTCGAGTCGCTCTCGAACGAGGGCATTAACATCGAGATGATTTCCACATCCGAGATCAAGATCTCTGTGGTGATCGATGAGAAGTATCTGGAACTGGCTGTTCGGGCACTGCACAGTGCCTTTGAATTGCAAGGACCGGTAAACGAGGCATAGGAAGGCAGGGTGTAAACGTGCCCTGTTAAAGCCTTTCGCAACGGATGACGGGCGTCATGTCACTCCGTCCGGGCCTCGTGCAACAAGGGAACGATTCAGCGTTTCGGGCATCTCAGGGATTATCCTTACGGATAATTGCGGGTTACGAACGCTGCGTCTCCCCACTATAAATAAAGTTAGTTGATTAATTATTAATCGTCGGAACAGGTAGCTCTGGACATAAGGAGTAAAGGACATGTTGATTCTAACCCGTCGCGTAGGCGAGACCCTGATGGTCGGTGATGAAGTCACCGTCACGGTTCTGGGTGTTAAAGGGAACCAGGTGCGCATTGGTGTGAACGCCCCGAAAGAGGTGGCCGTACACCGCGAAGAGATTTATCAGCGGATTCAGAAAGAAAAGACGGACCCGGACAGTGATCATGAGCCCGGGAACATCTGAATCCATAAAACCCGCCGCTTCAAACCGGCGGGTTTTTTGTGCCTGCTGGTTGATAACTGAACGATAGTAAGGGGCTGATCGGCTTATAAAACCGGGATAAAAGAAATCGTGAAAATCCATCCCGAAAAAAGTGGTGTCAACCCTATGAAAACAGAAAAATTATGGTACTATACGCCGCGTTCTCAAGGAGAGGTGGGTGAGTGGCTGAAACCAGCTCCCTGCTAAGGAGCCATACGCATTGCGCGTATCGAGGGTTCGAATCCCTCCCTCTCCGCCATTTTCTTTCGGAGAGAATTTTGAGAACGGCTATCCTTAGCAAGATAGCGATTAAGTGGAAGCGAGATGCGCGGCTGTAGCTCACCGGAGCGCCGGCCGGCTGAATAAAGTACTTGGCTTTAAACCAGGTGGTCGGAAGTCCGACCTAAAACAATTGCGCGGCTGTAGCTCAGCTGGATAGAGTACCTGGCTACGAACCAGGCGGTCGGAGGTTCGAATCCTCCCAGCCGCGCCACTTATTCGATACTGATGTCTCGTGAACCCGAAGTTCCTGGTGTCGAGAGATCAGATGGGATTCGAACCGAAAGAGGTTCGACCGAAGCAAGCAGAGCTTGCTGAGGAACGCCGACGCAAGGCGACGGCGGCCCCGAAGGGGTGAGGGCCCACGGCCCGAATAATCCTCCCCTGGCAGTCACTGCCAAACTGGATAACAAGTTTTACGCGGCTGTAGCTCACCGGAGCGCCGGCCGGCTGGATAAAGTACCTGGCTACAAACCAGGCGGTCGAAGGAAAGGCCAAGCACAAGTTTTACGCGGCTGTAGCTCAGCTGGATAGAGTACCTGGCTACGAACCAGGCGGTCGGAGGTTCGAATCCTCCCAGCCGCGCCATATCAAACAAAGAACCCCGCCTAGAGCGGGGTTTTTTGTGGTTCATCGCACTTTACCGGGAAAAGCGGCTTTGATTTTCAGGAAGAAGTAGTCGTTATCCCGGTAGCCGTACGCCATCCGCTTGATCACCTTGATTTTATTGTTCATCCCCTCCAGCACGCTGGTA
>NZ_RHGZ01000021.1:0-87426 GCF_003789045.1 Marinobacter sp. R17
AAGGCAAGAGGATTAGCATTCATAACGACGGCGGTGAATGGGTTTTTGTTTGGTTTTTGGCGAAAGCAAACTTAACCCGTTTTACCGCCGTCTTCCTTTTCTTTTCCCGCTAATCCGCGATGAACCATAAAAAAACCGCAGGCCGGGACCTGCGGTTTTGTCTTTCCGGTGACTCGAGGACGCGTCAGACGCCCAGCGCCTCGATATCGCTTGCCAGCATCGCCAGCTGATGGGCAATGGATTCGCGCAGCTTCTCGCCGGAAATCAGGTAGGACGGGGCGGCGCAGGTCAGAACCATAATGGTGCCGTCTTCAAGATGAACCGGCACACCGGCGGAATTGATGTTGCGGTCCCACTCGCCCAGGGACAGACAGAACCCGGAGGTCTTGTACTCTTCCATGGCGCGCTCCAGGCCTTCTTTCTTTTCCGGCCACTGGTCGCCGTACTTCTTGGCCATGCCGTCCATCAGGATCTTGCGGCCGCTTTCGCTGATCGCAGCGCAGT
Source organism: Marinobacter sp. R17 (assembly GCF_003789045.1). Classification (NCBI taxonomy): domain Bacteria; kingdom Pseudomonadati; phylum Pseudomonadota; class Gammaproteobacteria; order Pseudomonadales; family Marinobacteraceae; genus Marinobacter; species Marinobacter sp. R17. Next base: position 505 of record NZ_RHGZ01000021.1, read on the forward strand.
AGGCGCGACCGGCGGAGGTCGTCGCCATCGGCAGGCGCAGGCCGATTTCCATGCGCAGCAGCGTGGCTTCCGGCGGCATGCGGTTTTCCACGTAGATCATGTGCAGGCGATCGTGGCAGGTCAGGCCGACAGACATGTTGGTGCGGCGGGCAAACTCGTCCATGTACGGCTTGGCCAGCTGACGCACTTTCAGGTTCGACACGTAGGCGTAACCCAACGCCAGAACCCCGGAACTGAGCTGGTACTTCTCCAGCAGCGGGTTGTAGCTCAGGTAGCCCAGCTTGGTCAGGGTGTAGGTCATCCGCGACACGGTCGGTTTGGGCAGGCCGGTCAGACGCGCAATGTCCTGGTTGCCGAGGATCACCGATCCCTGGCTGAACGCCCGGAGCACATCCAGACCGCGAGACAGGGCCTCCACGAATTTACGATCCTTCTCAGGGCCCGTCGGCTTGCCGTCGAGGCTCAGCTCTGCCTTGAACTTTTCTTTTGCTGTCATAAGTCGCCTTGTGTTCCCCCACAGCTACAGCATGGACGCTGAAACGACACCCTGTCGCGACAGCCGCCACACCGACTCTGTTCGATGACCACCAGAGGATTCCGGCCTCATGGCTCCACCGTCCAGCAGCTCCAGTGAGTCACGTGCTCCGAAGTTTGGAAATTTGTCCTATTTTACGGTGAGTCCGATTCAAGTACCACCGACTTTTAATCAAAAGTCGTGCCAAAGATGAAACACTCTTCCCTTTTGTTTCATTACGATTCCATCAAAGAGCAACTGCGATACATAAATCGCTATGGCCGACACTTCATTCTGTTATGCGAAACAGGTTAGCTGACTTTAGCAACCTTTCCAGTCCGGCAAGTCCCTTACGCCATCCGAAGCATCTGGCACACCCAGAGAAACGCCAGCATCAGGGGCACGGCGATGAGTGCATAACGTCCATTCCAGCCGAACGCCACCACCCATCGGGAAATCTTTCCAAACCGGGACAGCAGCATCACCGACGGCCCGAAGGGCGACAGCATCATCGCGAGAGAGAAGCCGATGACCAGTGCCACGGCCACCAGCAAGGGCTCCAGACCGGTTGTCACCAGCTGCCCCAACAGTCCGGACAGGAAACTGAGCACCGTGATCGGGGCAATGCCCACGGCCGCAAAGGCCGGCAGAATCAGCACGCCGGCCGCGATCAGCATGAACTCACTGGCGCGGCCGTCGATCAGCCTGGCCAACACCTCCGGCGGCACCTGGCTCGACAGGGCGATGCCCAACGCCGCCGAGGCGGCAAAAATACAGATCTCGTTGTGCAGCCCCGCCATGTTCTCGGTGACTTCAGCGACCACGGGCCGGATGCGCCCTTCCCGATGCCACATATACAACCCGGTCACCGCCGGCACCGCCAGCATGGCGGCTCGGGACACATTCAGCGGCGTCAGCAGCACCAGCAGGGCCATCAACCCGAACACCGCACAGACCACCATCACCAACCGGCCGCTACCCGGGGGCCAGCCCTCCATCCGGGTACGCTCGGCGCTGACCTGACTGAATCGCCCGTACTCCAGGGACCAACCCACGGCGATCAACAGCAAGGCCGCACAGAGACTGAACGGAATCAGTTGCGACCAGGTCAGCGTCGTCACTTCCCGGGTAATGATCGCCACCGCCACACTGGTGGGTGCCACCAATGGCACCAGGGCAAAGCCCCGCAGGGTGCTGGTGAGGACCGACCGCAACCAGCGCAGCCGCGCGTCGCCGGTGATGCCCCGCTGGTCCAGCGTTTCGGAGAGCGCGCCGCAGAGCAGGTTCATCACGCCAAAGTTGAGGACCGAAGCAATGCCACAACTGGTCAGGGCGTATTTCGGATACAGCCAGCCCGGACGACCGCCGAGCAACACGTCGTGAATCCGCTGCAGCACCTCAAACCGGCGCACCAGACACTGCATGGTCCCCAGACTGCCCAGGAAGGCCCCGTAAAAAGCCGCAGCCCGCGCCGAATCGGCCAGCTCAGCCGCCGACAGGCGACCGGACATCGTCAACCCGGCCAGAACCGCGACGGTAACCAGCATCAGGTAGCGGGCGTAGCCTTCCAGACGTGGGATATGCAGCAGGAAATAGAACAGGAAGATGCCGCCGGACAGCAGACTCAGGGTGTTGAAGCCGGTCAACAACGCCAACAACTCACAGACCACCGCAAACGCCAGGAAATACCCTGTCATAACTGGCCCCTGGCCACCGCTGTCTGCACTTGCATTCGATGGGTCTCCGCTTTAATCTAAATCAATTACAAAACTTAGTTTCGTTTAGCGAAACATAGGTAACATTTACAGTATCATTTTTGCCGACACAAGCCCCGCACCGAATCAAAACATCGGGCCGGGCATAGAGGATGGGAGATGCCATGTCCGCTTATATCTACGACGGCCTGAGAACCCCGTTTGGACGCCACGCCGGCGCCCTGGCCAGAGTCCGGCCGGACGACCTGCTGGCCAGTGTGATCCAGGCCGTGATCGAACGGAACGATTTCGACAAGGCACTCTATGAAGACGTGATTGCCGGCTGTACCAACCAGGCCGGGGAAGACGCCCGCAACATTGCCCGTCATGCCGGCCTGATGGCAGGCCTGCCCGTCGAGACCGGCGGCCTGACAGTGAATCGCCTCTGCGGCTCCGGATTGGCGGCCATTATCGATGCGGCCCGCGCGATCCGTTGCGATGAAGGCGAGCTGTTTGTCGCCGGCGGCGCCGAAAGCATGAGCCGGGCGCCGTTCGTGATGGCCAAGGGCGAAGCCCCCTACAGCCGCGATTTCCGCATGTTCGACAGCACCATTGGTGCCCGCTTCCCCAACCCGCGGGTCGAGAACCAGTTCGGCAACGACACCATGCCCCAGACGGCGGACAACATCGCCCGGGAACTGGACCTGTCCCGGGACGCCGTGGACCGCTTCGCCGCCCAGAGCCAGGCCCGCTACGACGCGGCGCTGAAAGACGGCTTCTACGATGAGGAAATTCTGAGCATCGAAGTGTCCCAGGGCCGCAAGAAGCCACCGGTCCTGGTGGACAAAGACGAGCATCCGCGTCCGCAGTCCAATCTGGAAGCCCTGTCCGGCCTGCGCACGCTGTTCGAGGGCGGCGTCGTCACTGCAGGCAATGCCTCCGGCGTCAACGACGGCGCCGCAGCGCTGATCATCGGTTCCCGGGAAGCCGGCGAAAAGGCGGGCGTCCGTCCGCGCGCACGGATCGTGTCCGGCGCGATCGCCGGGGTCTCACCTCGCGTGATGGGCTACGGCCCGGTCCCGGCCAGCGAAAAAGCCCTCGCCCGCGCCGGCCTGACCATGGCCGATATGGACGTTATCGAAATCAACGAAGCTTTTGCCGCCCAGGTACTCGGCTGCACCACCCGGCTGGGCATCGACCCGACCGATTCCCGCCTGAACCCGAACGGCGGCGCCATTGCCGTTGGCCATCCGCTGGGCGCCTCCGGTGCCCGCATCGCCCTCACCGCCACCCGCCAGTTGGAACGCACCGGCGGCCGTTACGCCCTGATCAGCATGTGCATTGGGGTTGGCCAAGGGATAGCGGCGGTGATTGAACGGGTTGCGGAATAAGCAGCCCCCAACATCGGTACAGACAACGCCGAAGCTGACCGGAAGCGGAGGGAGACCCTCGCCGGAGGAAGGACAAGGACGTCCTGGTCGTATTAGCGGCCACGGACGGCCGTCTAATACAGCGTAGGCGAGGGTCTTCATTCGCTTCCCGGCACGAGCTAACGACCCATTTGCTCAACGTTGACTGCAACGCTCTCAACACCGTTTTCCTGTCTATCGTTCTCCATCCGTGTTAGAACCAGACATTTCCAACGCGGACACCCCATGACTCGTACGCACCATCAACATCCCCGCTTCCAGCTCCGGCTGGTGTCCGGCAAGGATGTCGTGATCGGCCCCGGCAAGGCCGACCTGCTCGACGCCATCGGCCGCACCGGCTCCATATCGAGCGCCACCCGGGAAATGGGCCTGAGCTACAAGAAAGCCTGGCAACTCATCAACACCATGAACGAGCATTTCGCCGAACCCGTCATCTCCACCGTCTCCGGCGGCAGCCAGCGAGGCGGGGCCGAGCTGACCGATTTCGGTCACCGGGTATTGGAGCAGTACCGGGCCCTGCAGGCTCGCCTGACCGCCGAAAACGCCCCCGAAACCCAGGCACTGCTGGACCTGCTCGCGCCAGCGGATGCACCGGATCCATAACCCCGATTTGGCGCTGAAGACATAAGCGGCTATAGTGATCCCGCTATTTCCATTTATACATAACGGAATCCAACATGTTCGTCCGCGCTCTTTTACTCTTCCTGGCCAGCCTGTGTCTGGCGACGCCAACCCTGGCCGCGACAAGCATCAGCGTCTATGCCGCCGCCTCCCTGACTGACGCCATGGACGCCGTGGCCAGCGCCTATGAAGCTAACCACGACGTGGATATCGTTCCGGTGTACGCCTCATCGTCCACCCTGGTCCGGCAGATCGCCAACGGCGCACCGGCCGACCTGTATGTTTCCGCCAACGAAAAGTGGATGGACTGGCTGGGTGAGCAGGGTATCCAGCTCACCGACCGCAGCGACCTGCTGCAAAACCGACTCGCCCTGATTGCCCCGAAAGACAGCCCGGTCGAGCACTTCACACCCGGTGCCGGCAAACCGATCGCCTCGTTGCTGCACAAGGGCGAACGCGTCTCCGTCGGCGATCCGGCTCACGTCCCCGCCGGCATCTACGCCAAGCAGGCCCTACAGAGCCTGGGCGAATGGAAAGACCTTGAGGATCGGCTGGCCCGTGGCGACAACGTCCGTGCCGCCCTGGCCCTGGTGGAACGCGGCGAAACGCCGGTCGGCATCGTTTACCAGACCGACGCCAAAGCCAGCCAAGCCGTCCGCCAACTGGGCCTGTTCCCGGAAGACAGCCACAAGACCATCACCTACCCCGCCGCCCTGATCGGTCCGGCTCACAGTGACGCCCTGGGCGATTTTCGCACATGGCTCGCCGGTCCTGAGGCGATGGCCATCTTCCAGCGCTTCGGCTTCTCGCCGATGCCCGGCCAAGGCCACTGACCGACCATGATGCTGAGTGCCGCCGAGTGGGACGCCATCCGCATCAGCCTGCAGGTCGCTGGCAGCGCCGTCGCCTGGATCATCGTGCCCGGCATCGCCCTGGCCTGGCTGATGGCGCGCCGGTATTTTCCCGGCAAGTCGCTCCTGGACGGCGTGCTGCACCTGCCGTTGGTCCTGCCGCCGGTGGTGGTCGGCTACCTGCTGCTGATTGCCCTGGGTCGGCGCGGCTTCATCGGACAGTGGCTCGACCAGACTTTTGATATCCAGCTGCCTTTTACCTGGCAGGGGGCCGCCGTCGCGGCGGGTGTGATGGCTTTTCCCCTGCTGGTGCGCTCCGTTCGCCTATCGCTGGAAGCCGTGGACACGCAGTTGGAAGCGGCCGCCAGCACCTTGGGCGCCAGCCGTTGGCGCGTGTTCCGCACCATCACGCTGCCGCTCACCCTGCCCGGCCTGTTGACCGGCGCCGTACTGGCCTTCGCCCGGGCGCTGTCGGAGTTCGGCGCGACGATCACCTTTGCCTCCAATATTCCCGGCGAAACCCGCACCCTGCCGCTCGCGCTCTACACCCTGATCCAGACGCCCGGCGCCGAGGATGCCGCGGCCCGACTGTGCGTCCTGTCCATCGCCATCGCCATGGCATCGCTGATGATGTCCGAATGGCTCGCCCGACGAGCCCGGCAACGATTGAGAGGCCGGGATGACGGATAAACCACTTTCAGCCAACGGGTTGCAGATCCGGATCGACCACTGTCCCGGCAACTTTCATCTGCATACCGAACTGACACTCCCCGCGGATGGCGTGACGGCGCTGTTCGGTGTCTCCGGCAGTGGCAAGACCAGTCTATTGCGACTCATCGCCGGGCTGGACCGGCCCGATAGCGGGGTTATCTGCCTGGGGGACGACTGCCTGGTGGATACTCACACCGGCGCCTTCCTCCCGCCCCACAAACGGCGTTTAGGTGTGGTCTTCCAGGAAGCCCGCCTGTTCCCGCACTACCGGGTTCGTGGCAACCTGACCTACGGCATGCCCCGACCGGATCCGGATCGGTTTGCGTCCATTGTCGAATTGCTCGGCATCGACCAGCTGCTGGATCGTTTCCCGGCCACGCTGTCCGGGGGCGAGGCCCGACGCGTCGCGATCGGTCGCGCCTTGCTGAGCGAACCGCGCATGCTGCTGATGGACGAACCGCTGACCGGCCTGGATGGACCGCGCAAGCAGGAGTTACTGGACTTCATTCTGCGCCTGACCCGCGAAATCGCCATTCCCATCCTTTATGTCAGTCACGACCCGGAGGAACTGACGGCCATCGCCGACCACCTGGTCCTGATGCGTGAAGGCCGCGTGCTGGCCAATGGCCCCCTGGACGACCTGCTGATGCGTTTCGATCTGACCAGCGAGCTGGGCGGTTTCGATGCGGCTTCCGTGATCGAGGCGGACGTGGCCGCGCAGGATGTCGACTACGGCCTGACGCAACTGGCACTGAACGATGGCCAACGCCTGACCATTCCCGCCGTCGACGCCGACATCGGCGAACGGCTGCGCCTGCGGATTCCGGTCCGCGACGTGGCACTGGCCCTTGCTCCCCACGCGGGCTCCTCCTACCGCAACCAATTGCAGGCAACCATCACGGACACGGCCGTACTGCCCGATAACCCGACCGCGATCGAAGTCCGGTTGCAATTGGGGAACCAGTCGTTGCGAGCCAGGTTAACGCGGAAGTCATTCGAGGAAATGGCGCTGGATCTGGGGCAGACCGTAACGGTACTTGTGAAGACGGTTGCCTTCGCTTTGCGGCGCTGAGACACAAAGGTCAACGTACGATGACGTTGAGCGTATGCCTCCCACAAAAAAGCCCCGAGGCAGAGTCGGGGCGTAATAGGCAAAACAACAGAGTAACCTGAAGGCGGGCCGGTGGTTCCGGCCCGTTTAACGCATTTTTCGTTCGTTATATGAGCGTTTAGAAGTTCATCTTCGCGGACGCCATCACCTGCTCATACTGCTGGCTGCCGCCGTCAGCAATGTTGCCGAAGTCCCAGTAGGCGTATTCCACGCCCAGTGACAGCTTGCGACTGGCCTGCCAGATCAGGTTGACGTGAGCCGACGTCGAGGAATCGAAGTAGCTCAGAGTACCGCTTGGCGAAAACTCAAGGTCATCCACGATCTCGGTGTGTGAGCCCACAAAGCTTGAACGCCAGGTCGGGGTCCAGAAGTGTCGATAGGCAACGGTTGCACCGTATGTCGTCAGCGGTTCTACCTTGCCGGCAGCCTGTGCACCCAGATCAACATCGGGATAGGTAAACAACCCCATATAGCGACCCAGCGCACCATAGCTGTATTGCATGCGCAGATCGTCACGACCGATCGTCGGGATACGAGCGCTCAGGGAGACCGCACCAGCCAGTTTCTCGTCATCCGATGCGTCGTCTTCCAGATTGCGCAACATACCGGCAATGGAATAGAAGCCATATTTACCGCGAATCTGGTAGCGCGCCGTTAAGTCCGGATAGGACTGGTCGTCATAGGAAGTGGTTCCGAAGCCGTCTTCCGGGTTCTCCAGCGCCACCATAAGCTTGCCGCCCGGCGCCGCCATGTTGTAACGAATCATCGGCTGGGTGACATAGATGAAGGCGGCCATCTTGCCCTGGTTCAGGATTTCCGGCAGTGCGGCCAGATCGGTAAAGGTGGTGTAGGTCTGACCGAAGTCCCAGCCGTTCCAGTTACCATAGGCCTGGCGCAGACGCGGCGCGTAGCTGTTGGAAACCACCTCGTTACCCGGGGCATCGTCGCCCTGGTTGAAGTCCATTTCCAGATAGGTCCGCAGGGTGTGGCCTGCAACGTCGTCCGTCTGTGTACCGAAGCTGAACCGTGATTCCCGGGCGGAGAACCCGGTCTTCCAGGAATTGTTGCCGGACGCGGCGTAGGACGCGAAGTTGCGCGGCAGACCGGTGGAATAGGTATTGATGGTCCCGTCACCACCCGAGCCGAAAATGGCGTCGGCCTTTATAAAGCCACCGAATGAAATGGTGGTATCACCGATCTTCAGGCCGTCCCCTTCGCGCAGGATATAGGGGTTGTCCTCAGTCAGCTCCGGCGCCGAAGCGACCGCACCTTTTAACGACTTTTCCAACTGGTCCACCCGCTGGCGCAGCTGCTCCACTTCATCGCTTTGTGCGCTTTGGGAATCCTGGGCCAGGGTCGCGGTGGACATGGCCGCCATCAGAGGCAGGCCTGCCAGGGCGATGGCGCGGGTGAGGGGACGTGCTCTGAATGACGCGTTTCTTGTTGTCATTGCAAACCTCGTTTTATCTCTTGTTGTATTCGGAAGCGCTGTGTCCTGCCCGTTTTTGACGATGCTCTGGGCACCGGGGCGGGACCGGCTTCCTGTGGGATGCGTCTTTGTTTTTGTTACTTCGGCCGGCTTTTAGTTTGTTATTCAACGTTAAGTTTCGCTAAGCGGTATGTAAATAGACATTCATTTCGCTTAGCAACACCAGCTTCCGTAATTCCGAATATAGTCAAACCCGTTTTCATCCACAACCTTTTAAAACTAAATTTTGCTCTTTGACGTATTCCAGGCAACGATTCGGCGCATTCGAGGCGATTGACACGCGCTTAATCATGATTCATCCTTCACTTAATTCTGCTATGCGGTATTAGCTTTCACAATAGACATAAGCGCCGCTGATGGCGTGAACATGTCGACAGACAGAACAATGAACCGAGAGGTTGATCAATGAACATGAACTACACGGCCGACGAACTGGCCTTCCGGGATGAAGTCCGGACCTTCCTCGAGGAGAAACTGCCGGCCGATATTGCGTCCAAGGTTAAAGAAGGCCGTCGCATGAGCCGCGACGACCACGAGCGCTGGCAACAGATCCTGGTCAAGCAGGGCTGGTACGCCACCCATTGGCCGGAAGAGTACGGTGGTGTGAAATGGACCGCCGTTCAGAAGCACATCTGGGACGAAGAGTCCTGCCGTTACGGCGCGCCCCGCTCAATCCCATTCGGGGTCAACATGGTCGCCCCGGTCATCATCAAGTTCGGCAGCGAAGAGCAGAAGCAGCATTACCTGCCGCGCATCCTGAGCGGTGAGGACTGGTGGTGTCAGGGTTACTCCGAGCCCGGCTCCGGTTCCGACCTGGCGTCCCTGAAGACCCGCGCGGTGCGCGAGGGCGACCACTACATCGTCAACGGCCAGAAAACCTGGACCACCCTGGGTCAGCACGCCAACATGATTTTCTGCCTCGTGCGCACCAACACCGAGGTGAAGGCCCAGGAAGGCATTTCCTTCCTGCTGATCGACATGAACACCCCGGGCGTGACCGTCCGTCCGATCATCACCCTGGACGGCGAGCATGAGGTCAACGAAGTCTTCTTCGACGACGTCAAAGTGCCTGTTGAAAACCTCGTCGGTGACGAAGACAAAGGCTGGACCTACGCCAAGTACCTGCTCACCTACGAGCGCACCGGTCTGGCGGGCATCGGTGCTTCCAAGGCGGCCCTGAGCCACCTGAAAGCCATTGCCGGCCGCCAGAAGAAGAACGGCCGTCCGCTGATCGAGGATCCGACCTTTGCCCAGCGCGTGGCCCAGGTGGAAATCGACCTGATGGCGGCCTCCATCAGCAACCTGCGCATCATCGCTTCTGTCGAAGGCGGCGGTGTTCCGGGTGCCGAGAGTTCCATGCTGAAAGTCCGTGGTACGGAACTGCGTCAGGCCATTACCGATCTGTCCCGTCGCGCCCTAGGTCCCTACGCCCAGCCGTTCGTGGAAGAAGAGCTGGCTCTGGAATTTGAAGGCGACCACCTGTCCGATCCGGACGGCGCTGCGCTGTCACCGCAGTACTTCAACATGCGCAAGCTGTCGATCTTTGGCGGATCCAACGAGATCCAGAAGAACATTGTCACCAAGATGATTCTCGGACTGTAAGGAGGCACCCATGGACTTCAATCTGAATGAAGAGCAGCAGATGCTGCAGGATACCGTGGCGCGCCTGGTCCGCGGTGAGTACGAATTCGAAAAACGCCTGAAGTACAGCGAGAGCGGCCTGGGCTTCAGTGAGGATTTCTGGAAGCAACTGGGCGAGCTGGGCCTGTGTGCCGTGCCTTTCCCGGAAGAGCTGGGCGGCTTCGGCGGCTCCGGTGTCGACGTGCAGTCGGTGATGACCGAGCTGGGCCGCGGCCTGTGCCTGGAGCCGTACATGCAGACCGTCGTCCTCGGCGGCGGCCTGATCAGCCAGGCCGGCAGCGACAGCCAGAAAGAGGACTGGTTGAGCCGCATTGCCACCGGTGAACTGAAAATCGCCGTCGGCTTCGACGAGCCCCAGAGCCACTACAACCTGAACGACGTCGAGACCCGCGCCGAGAAATCCGGCAGCGGCTACGTTCTGAACGGTCGCAAGAGCGTCCTGATCGGCGGTCACGCGGCCGACGTGATCCTGGTCTCTGCCCGTACCAGCGGCGGCAGCCGCGATGCGGACGGCCTGTCCCTGTTTGCCATTGATCCCAACGCCGAAGGCGTTGAACGTCGGGTCTACCCGACCATGGACGGCGCCAAGGGCTGCGACGTGTTCCTGAACAACGTCCAGGTCGGTGCCGACGCGCTGATCGGTGACGAAGGTCAGGCCGGCGCCGTCATCCGCTACCAGGCCGGTCGTGCCGTGGCGGCCCTGTGCGCGGAAGCGGTGGGCGCGATGGAAGAAGCGGTCAAGCTGACCCTGGACTACCTCAAGACCCGCAAGCAGTTCGGTGTGCCCATCGGCAAGTTCCAGGTGCTGCAGCACCGCATGGTGGATATGAGCTCCGAACTGGAGCAGGCCCGGTCCATGTCCATTCTGGCCGCCAGCGTCGCCAACGACGAGGCGAGCGAGGAGCGCGACCGCATCCTGGCCGCGGCCAAGAACGTGATCGGCCGCGCCGGTCAGTTCATCGCCGAGCAGTCCATTCAGCTGCACGGCGGCATCGGCATGACCTGGGAATACAGCCTGGCGCATTACGCCAAGCGTCTGATCATGATCAATCACCAGTTCGGTGATGACGATTTCCACCTGGAACAGTACGCGAGCCTGCTGCAGGCCTCGTAACCAGGCACGTTCTCTGTGCGAGGAGCCGGGTCTCAGACATCCTCTGGATGTCATACCCCTTAGAGACCCATTTCGGGGCAGCTTTTGCTGCCCTTTTTTAGTTATGGCAGTGGCGGGTCATTTTGGGCCTGCTGAACTCGGTGCAGGGAAACGAATGGAGACTCTTGCCTACGTTGCATTAGACGGCCGTCCCTGGCCGGCTAATGCAACCGGGACGTCCCTGTCCCTCCTTCGGCAAGAGTCTCCATTCGCTTCCCCAGACTGTTGAGATAACGCGACCCGTTCAACCGGCACACCTCATCAAGGAGGCCTTATGCAAGTCCATCAAGAACAAGAGCAAGACAAGGCATTACGGAAGCAGGAGTGGCAGGCCCGCTGTGATCTGGCGGCCGCCTATCGTCTGGTGGCGCTGTTTGGCTGGGACGATCTGGTGTTCACCCACCTGTCCGCGCGGGTGCCCGGACCGGAGCACCATTTCCTGATCAACCCCTATGGCCTGCTGTTCCACGAGATCACCGCGTCCTCGCTGGTGAAAGTGGATCAGGACGGCAATGTGGTGGAGGCCGGCGGGCTGGCGCGGGTCAATCCGGCGGGCTTTACCATTCACAGTGCGATTCACATGGGGCGGGACGACGCCGGCGCGGTCATGCACCTGCACGCCTCCGATGGCGTGGCCGTATCGGCCCATCGCGACGGCCTGCTGCCGCTGAGCCAGACCGCCATGCTGTGCCTGGACCACGTGGCCTACCACGACTACGAAGGGGTCGCCCTGAACCTGGACGAGCGCGAGCGCCTGATCAACGACATGGGCGACAAGGCGATGCTGATCCTGCGCAATCACGGCATTCTCACCGCCGGTCACGATGTGCCGGAAACCTTCACTTACCTCTACTTCCTGATGAAAGCCTGCGAAATCCAGGTGAAGGCGCAGGCCTGCGGACCGACCTTCATGCCGTCGGAGGCGGCGATCGAGACCACCCGCGAGCAGTCCCAATCGCTGGGCAAAGCGGCCAAGCTGACCTGGCCGGCGCTGTTGCGGATGCTGGACAGCAAAAACCCGGGGTACGCCGTTTAAGGCGTCCCAGAGGATGTAGCCGATGCTTTAGCTTCGGAGGAGCCGTCAGGCTCCCGAATGACCCCGGCGGACTGTCGTCCGCTCCGAAGCTGAAGCGTCGGCTACATTAAAAGCTATGATCAGGCCTTGCGAGTCGGGTCCTCAGCCACCCGAACCAGCATCTTGCCCCGGTTCTTCCCTTCCAACAGGCCCTGAAACGCACTCACCGCGTTCTCCAACCCGTCCACGATGTCCTCCTGATACTTGACCTGACCGCTCTGAATCCAGCCCGCCATGTCCTTCAGGAAGTCCGGCTGACGCTCGATGTGATCGGTCTGGATGAAGCCCCGCAACATCAACCGCTTGACCAGCACCTTGCCCATGAACGGGATCAGGCGGTCCGGCCCTTCCGGCAGTTCGGTCTGGTTGTAGTGGGCGATACGGCCGCAGACCGGAATCCGGGCAAACACGTTGACCCGCTTCATAACGGCATCGAACACCTTGCCGCCGACGTTCTCGAAATAGACGTCGATACCGTCCGGGCAGGCCTTGTCCAACTGCGCTTCGAAGTCATCGTCCTTGTAGTTCACGCAAGCGTCGAAGCCGTAAGCCTCCACCACATGACGGCACTTGTCTTCGGCACCGGCCACGCCGACCACGCGGCAGCCCTTAATCTTCGCGATTTGCCCGACAACCTGCCCGACGGCACCCGCCGCCGCAGAGACGACCACGGTTTCACCCGCTTTCGGCTGGCCCAGGTCGAGCAGGCCGACATAGGCCGTGAATCCCGGCATGCCCATCACGCCCACAGCGGTGCTGATCGGCGCGGCCTTCGGATCGAGTTTGCGCAGTGCCATCCCCGGTGCTGTCGAGTAGGCCTGCCAGCCGGCATGGCTGAGTACGATGTCGCCCGGCGCCAGTCCGTCGTAGCGGCTCTCCACCACCTCACTGACGGTGCCCCCTGTCATCACGTCGCCTACAGCCACCGGATTGGCGTAAGAGGCCGCATCCGACATGCGCCCCCGCATGTAAGGATCGAGCGAGAGGTAGATCGTTTTGAGCAGCACTTCGCCATCCACAGGCTCCGGCATGGGCGCTTCCTGCAGGACCAGGTGGCTTTCGTCCGGCATGCCGGTGGGCCGGGCGGCGAGGATAATCTGCTGATTGGTGGCCATGGTCATGTTCTCCTCTGAGGGTGATGCCAAACCGGTTGCACACGGCGATTCGGTTGGCGACAATGAATTTGAAATCAAGGTTTACAGAGCGAAATTAACTCCAACAAAAACAGGATGCGACATGAAAGAGATTGCCCTGGATGACCTCTCTCAACACACCGGCCAACGGATCGGTCACAGCCCCTGGAAAACCATTTCCCAGGACATGATCCAGGCTTTTGCCGACGCCACCGGCGATCACCAGTGGATCCACGTGGACGTCGAGCGGGCCAAACGGGAAGCCCCGTGGAAAAGCCCGGTGGCCCATGGCTTTCTGACTGTGTCGCTGATCCCCCTGCTCAACCAGGGCGTGATGCACGTGGCCGGCACGTCCGCCAGCATCAACTATGGCCTCAACAAGCTGCGTTTTCCCGCCGCCGTGAAGTCCGGCTCATCCATCCGTACGGAAGTGACCCTGAAAGAGGTCACCGCCGTGGACGATCAGCGCGTGCTGGCCGCCTACACCACCACGGTGCAGATCGACGGTGAGGACAAGCCGGCTTGTGTGGCTGAGAACCTGGTGATGTACGTGCGCTGAGCCCGGATCCAAGCCAATCGGGGCGCCTTACGGCGCCTCAGTATCGTAGGTTGGGCTGACGCAGGAAGCCCAACAGGCCGGGTTTGCGACCAGTCTCATTCCATCCAATAGGCGCCAAGCCGGTTTTAAGAACCCATGCTCCAAGCATGCCTGCGATAAGGGAAATGTCCGGTGCCGGCTTATTGTTGGGCTTCCTGCGTCAGCCCAACCTACGTCCCTAACGTAACGGTGTAGCCGACGCTTCAGCTTCGGAGCAGCCTGCAGGGCTGCCCGCCCCATCAACCGCCGCTCAGCGTCCACAAAAAAGGGGCCACAAAAGGCCCCTTTTCGTATCAGCGACTTACTCCTCGATCGGCTTCTGCTCGATCTTGCCGTCTTCCACCACAGCCAGCGTGGTTTCCGTGACAAAGCCCCCCTTGTCGGTCACTTGTGTGACCTGATACGGGTTATGCGCTTCGTCAAGCTGTTTCATGGCATCGCTCATCTTGGCGCGGACTGCCTTGGCTTCCGTGCTACCCGCCAGCTGCATCGCCTTCACCAGGCCGTACATGGCCGAGTAGTTGTAGGCCGCCTCGGAACCCGGGGTCTTGTCGTATTCCGCTTTGTAGCGCTTGATGAAATCGTTCGCTGCGTCGGTACCGTAGGTGGACAGCGGCACCACACCAATGGCGCCTTCCAGTTGATCCACACCGCCAGCGACATCAGCCATTTCGTCCAGCTTGGCCTGGTCCATCACGATGAAGCCGCCCTGGAAGCCGAGCTGGCGCGCCTGCTGAACGACCAGACCGGTCGGCTCGGAGGCACCGCCGACGAACATCACGTCCGGATCGGACGCTACCAGACGGCTGACGCCGGTGTAGAAGTCGGCGGACTTGTTGTAGTCCATGGCGTTCTCGGCCACGACTTCACCACCCTTGGACTCCCACTGGTTCTTGATCATCTTGGCCCAGATCTTGGCGTACTCGTGAGTGGCGCCGCCCATGGCCAGTTTCTTGCCTTCGTGCTTCAGGGCATAGTCACTGAACGCGCGGACATAACCGTCAAAGGTCGGCGGAATCCGGATGGTCAGGCTGTTGCCCTTCTCGGTGACCGTCGGAACACTGGTGTACGCCATCACCATGAAGTCGTCTTTCTCGTTGAAATCCTGCAGCGCGAACACGCCACCAGAGTGCGGCACGAAGATGGCCGGCACGTCGGATTCCTGCTTCAGACGCTTGGCGTTGGTGGCCGCCTGAGCCGGGGAATAGCGATCGTCCAGGGAGATCAGGTTGACCTTGTAGGTTTCCCCATTGATCTTGAAACCGCCGTTGTCGTTGATTTCACCCGCGGCCATGCGCAGGCCGGACAGGACGTTTTCACCGTACAGCGCGGCGCCGCCACTGAGCGGGCCGGTAAAACCGATGTTCACTGTGGATTCCGCCATGGCCCCGGCGGAGAGGCCCGCACCCAGTGCCGCAACAGCGACCGCACGACCAAGAGTTTTCAGCATTTTCATTGTTTTCTCCTAGGGTATTGCGTCTGTCTTGTTGTTGGATTTATCGCTTGTCCAGGTAGATCACGTTGTGTCGTCGGCACACTAGGCGCCGATGTATGCCTTGCGCACCTCTTCATTGCCCAACATGGTGTCCCGGTCGCCTTCCATGACCAGTTGGCCGTTTTCCATCACGTAGGCCCGGGTGGCAATCTTCAGGGCGGCAAACGCATTCTGTTCCGCCAGCAGCACGGTGGTGCCGAGACGATTGATTTTCTGGATGGTTTCGAACATCTGGCGCACGATCAGCGGCGCCAGACCGAGCGAGGGCTCGTCCAGCATCAGCAACCGCGGCCGGCTCATCAGCGCGCGGCCGATGGCGACCATCTGCTGCTGACCGCCGGACAGGGAACCCGCCGGCTGGTCGGCCTTCTCCCGCAGGATCGGGTACAGCTCGAGCACGTCTTCCAGCCGCTGCTTGTTACCCGCCTTGTCCCGACGGTGGACGTAAGCGCCCATCATCAGGTTCTGCTGGACGCTCATCATCGGGAACAGCTTGCGGCCTTCGGCGCACTGCACGACGCCCGACGACACGATTCCGCTGGGCTTGAGGCCGTCCAGACGCTTGCCCTCAAACTCGATCTCGCCCGCGGCCGGCTTGTTGAGACCGCTGATGGCGTTGAAGAGACTCGATTTACCCGCACCGTTGGCGCCCAGCAGCACCACCAGCTCGCCGGAGTCGACGCTCATCGAGATGTCAGTCAGTGCCTTGAAGCTGCCGTAGCAGACATCCACATTCCTAAGCTGCAGCATCTTCGTCACTCCCCAGGTAGGCTTCGATCACAACCGGGTTTTCCCGGATCTCCGTCGGGGTGCCTTCGGCGATTTTCTCGCCGTGGTCCAGCACCATGATCTTGTCGGCCAAGCCCATGATCATGTCCATCTTGTGCTCGATCAGGCAGACCGTGAGGCCGTGGTCGACCATCTTGCGCATCAGGTCGGCCAGCCCTTCGGTCTCCTCCGGGTTCACACCAGCCGCCGGTTCATCCAGCAGCACGATCTTGGGATCGGTGGCCAGCGCCAGGGCAAAGGCCACGCGCTTGCGCTCTTCCTGGGTGATGTCGGCGATCAGCCGGTTTTCCACATGGTTCAGGCCGACGAAGTCGAGCACTTCCCGCGCCTTGTCGCGGCAGGCTTTCTCCTCCCACTGCAGGCGTTTGGAGTTGATCAGCACGTCCCACAGGCCGGACTTGGTGCGCAGCCGGTGGCCGACGATCAGGTTGTCCAGCACCGAGGCCTGCTCGAACAGGTTGGTGGTCTGGAAGGTGCGGCCCACGCCGCGCTGGGCGATGTAGTCGCAGCGCAGCGGTGTGATGTCCTCACCGTCAAGGATGATGCGCCCGGAGGTGGGCTTGTGGGTGCCGGCCACCAGGTTGAAGAAGGTGCTCTTGCCGGCGCCGTTGGGCCCGATGATGGCGTTGATGCGGTTGGCCTCGAACTCGACGGACACGTCGTTCACCGCCGCCAGGCCACCGAACATCTTGGTCAGGTTCTCGATCTTAAGCATTGTTCTCGACCTCCTTACCCGTGGCGATGCGGCTCTCTTTCTTCTTCGCCGCCGGCAAGCCGGCGTCCAGCGTCTTGCGATGCAGCCAGCCCAGGAAGGAGCCGACGATGCCGCGGGGGAAGAAGATAACCAGCACCACCAACAGCGGGCCGAACAGAATCATCCGGTACTCTTCCAGGAACTGCAGGGACTGGGTGAGCCAGACGATGCCCACGGTGCCGACCAGCGGACCGGACAGGGTGCCGATACCGCCCACCAGCAGGTAGGTGATCATGTCGAAGGTGTGGAGGATGTTGCCGTCCTCGGGCCCGATGAAGCGCACCATGCCCGCGTAGAGCGCTCCGGCCATCCCCGCGTAGGTGGTGGACAGCACGAACGCCAGGGTCTTGTTGCGCATCAGGTTGATGCCGAGCGACTGCGCCAGGTCGTCCCCGTTGCGGATCGCCATGAAGGTGCGGCCCAGCAGCGAGCGGGACAGCTTGCCCATGAACCAGATGGCAAAGATCAGGAACGCCAGCACCAGGTAATAGAAGGGCGTGGTCTCGGTGAAATCCACAATTCCGAAGCCGTGCGGCGCAGCGATGTCACGCACGCCGATCGGGCCGTGGGTCAGCTCCTCCCACTTGTCGGTCAGCATGTACATGATGAAACCAACGCACAGGGTAAAGATGGCGAAGTAGTGTTCCTTCAGGCGCAGCGACACCACGCCCACCAGGAAGCCGATAAACGCCGTCATCAGCAGCGCTCCCACGAATGCCGGCCAGAAACTCCAGCCGTAATCCGCCGTCAGCAGCCCCAGGGTGTAGGCCCCAAGGGCAAAGAAGCCGCCGTGTGCCAGGTTCAGCTGGCCGCAGTAACCGGTGATGATGTTCAGGCCGTACACGGCGATCGCCCAGATAAAGGCCGAGGCCATGACGTAAACCTGGTACTCGTTCTTGGCGATCAGCGGGAACACCAGCGCCAGCACGATCAGCAGGTATTTCGCTGCTGGACGGGTCATAAAGGAAGCCAATTTCAACATGATCAGTGCGCCCCCTTCGCGAACAGGCCTTGCGGACGAACGGACAGGATCACCACGAGCAGACCGAAGGCGATGATGTCCTTGTAGCTGCTGGAGATGTAGAAGCCGCCGAAGGCCTCGGCGAAGCCGATGATCATCCCGCCGACGATGGCGCCGGGTATGCTGCCCATGCCACCGAGGATGATGATGACGAAGGCTTTCATGATCACCACGTGTCCCATGGCCGGGTAGACCAGGTTGATCGGTGCGTAGAGAGTTGCGGCAAAGGCGGCCAGCATGCCGGAGATGGCGAACGTCATCATCGCCACGCGGTTGGCGTCGATGCCCACCAGGAAGGCCCCCTCCCGGCTTTGTGCCATGGCGATGATGGTGGCGCCGGTCATGGTCTTGCGCAGGAACAGCTGCAGCGCAATGACCAGCACAATGGCGCCGACGATGATCAGGGCCCGCTGCTCGGGAATGATCAGGCCGTCAAAGCGCATGATACCGGTGAATGGTGACGTCATGCGGCGGAAATCCGCGCCCCAGAACATCTGCACCACCGCTTCCAGGAACAACAGGATGCCGATGGCTGCGATCTTGTCGTGGATCGGTGGCGAGTTGCGCAGGGGGTGGAAGACCAGACGCTCACAGAGGATGGCCAGCACCGCGACAACGGCGGCCGAGCCCAACATGGCGATCCAGTAATGGACACCGAGATCCACCATGAAGAAGTAGGACATGAACGCGCCGACCATATAGAGCGCGCCATGGGCGAAGTTGGGAATATGCAGGATACCGTAGACCAGCGTCAGACCGAGAGCTACGAGTCCGTAGATACTCCCGAGCGTCAGCCCGTTCACGATGTTCTGGAAAAAGAGGTTCAAATCAGCCTCCTTCCTGGCAAGTTGTTGTTATTGGATGCCGCAGGTTTTTTGACCAGCGGAAGTTATTGTCGAAATTGGAACCGCAGGTTTGGTTTTCTGTTTTGAGACGTTTTAGTTTTTGATTTCACCTTTTCTCAAGAGTACACCGCGCAGCCACCCTGTCAATATACAGAATGCAATTCCACTGTGCGGACCACTGATAAGTTTTTTACCGTTATAGTGAAACTGAATCGGGGCAAAAGGGGCCATAGCCCGGAACAGCCGGCAAAGCCGGCCGACCGGGGTAAAGCCCATCGGGGTAATGGGAAAAAGCCCGTCAAATCAAGCGCTCAGCGCGTGCTCAGGCCTCTTTCTGCCACTCCTGCTCCTGCAGCGCCCGCCACATCACCTTGCCGGTGGGGGACTTGGGCAGCTCGGAAACAAACTCGATGAGCTGGGGCACCTTGTAGGCGGACATTTCCTCGCGGCACCAGCCGACAATGTCGTCCACCGTGGTGGTGTCTTCCGCCTCCGGAGTGAGCACGATGCAGGCCTTGACCGTCTCGCCCCGCTTGGGATCGGGCGCGGAGATCACGCAGCATTCATGGATGGCCGGGTGGCGATACATCAGACTTTCCACTTCGGAAGGCCAGACCTTGAAGCCGGACGCGTTGATCATCCGCTTCACCCGGTCGACCATGAAGAAGTAGCCTTCCTCGTCGTAGTAGCCCAGGTCGCCGGTGCGGAAGAAACGCTTGCCGTCGATCTCGACGAACGCCGCTTCCGTTTCGGCCGGCCGGTTCCAGTAACCGATGGTCACCTGCGGACCGTTGCTGACGATCTCGCCCACTTCACCCGGGCCTTTCTCCTGCAGGGTTTCCACATCGATGATGCGGGAGTCCACGTCGAACACTGGAATGCCCAGGCATTGGGCCTTGGGCGCCTCCGACGGGTTGATGTGGGTCGCGGCCATGGTTTCGGACAGGCCGTAGCCCTCGATGTAGTCCAGGCCGGTCAGTTTCTTCAGCTTGTCAGCGATCGCCGCCGGCATGGCCGCACCGCCGCCGCCGATGGTTTTCAGGCTGCTGATGTCGTAT
The DNA here is from genome assembly GCF_003789045.1 of Marinobacter sp. R17. Lineage (NCBI taxonomy): Bacteria > Pseudomonadati > Pseudomonadota > Gammaproteobacteria > Pseudomonadales > Marinobacteraceae > Marinobacter > Marinobacter sp. R17. The sequence goes on from NZ_RHGZ01000021.1 coordinate 20,488, forward strand.
TGACCCAGGTCCGGGTTGGACAGGAAATCCACCGCCATGGTGACGATGTTGGTCCAGCCGGTGACCTGGTACCGCTCGATCAGCTTGGCGGCGGTGTTGCGTTCCCAGCGGGTCATGATCACGGACGTGGAGCCGCTGTAGATCGGGCTGTTCATGGACCCGGTCATGCCGGTCACGTGGAAGAACGGCAGCGTGGACAGCTGCACCGTGTCCGCGGTGCTCAGGTTCCAGAAGGCGCGGTGTACGGCGGTCGCCATCACACCGCGATGGACGTGAGTACACCCTTTCGGCGCGCCGGTGGTGCCGGAGCTGAAGGGAATCACGGCGATGTCGTCCGGACCGGCGGTGTGCGGTGCCGGCGCCTTGTTCGCGCGGATCGCGTCCTGCCAGTCGGTCATGCCGTCGCCCTCGACCGGCTGGGCCGGCGCTGCGACTTCCGGCGGCAGGGTCAGATCAGTCTCTTCGGTCACGTAGCGACTGTAGGCGGTGACCACCACTTCCTTCAGGTGCGTTTCCCCCACCAACGGCGCGATGAAACCCGCCAGTTCCTGGCCGGCCAGGCAGAACTCCGCCGAGGTGTCGCTGATGTAGTGTTCCAGCTCCGCGGCCCGGTTCATCGGGTTCACCGGAATCACCGCCGCATCGGCGCGCAGGATGGCGTAGTAACCGATCACGTACTGGGGCGAGTTCTGCATGTACAGCAGCACCCGGTCGCCCTTCTTCAGGCCCTGCGCCTGCAGGTAACCGGCCAGGGCCTCGACCTCGTCCAGCAGCTGCTGGTAGGTCATCACCGTGTCGTAGTAGATGATGGCCGGGTGATCCGGATAACGCAGGGCGGAAATCGCCAGGTTGGTAAACACACTGGTGTTGGGCAGCGTCATGGTCTTGGGCAGATCGCTCGGCCAGACCCCATGGTGTCGTGTAAACATAGTGTTGTTCTCCCCTCTCCGGCCGGACAGCCGGACCAACTATCGTCTGTTAAACCGATTCAATGGCAAACGCGGCCGGACCACCGGGCAGCGGTGCCTGGCTACGCAGTGGCGTGACGGCCACGGCCTGGTCGCGCAGGACGGTGACGTCCATATCCGGCGCGATAATATGCTTGGAGCTGCGCTCGAAGCTGAGCCACCAGTAGGGCAGGCTGCGCCCGTCCTGGCCGGGCAGCAGTCGCGTGCGCTGGATGGAGCCGCTGGACTGGCGCGCCCAGCGCACCTCGTTGACCTCCCCGGCCGCACAGGCGGGGAAGTTGATGTTCCAGCAGGGTTGCGAGTGCTCGTCCGGCGCCCACAAGGATCGGATCACGGATTCGCCATGTTGCTCGACCGGCGACCAGTCGATGCCGTCGCGATTCAGGAAGGCCTGACTCAGGGCCATCGCCGGCACCCCCATATGCTGGGCGGTGAGTACCGCGCCCACGGTGCCCGAATACTGCACCGAGTCACTGATATTGGCGCCGCAGTTCACGCCCGACAGCACCAGGTCCGGCGGCGTTTCGCCGAACCATTCCGCCATGGCAAACAGCACGCAGTCCGCCGGCGTCCCCGACAGGGCAAACCGGCGCTCGCTGCCGTCCTGGGCGTAGAGCCGCAGCGGTGAATGCAGGGAAATGCTCTGCCCCGCGCCACTGCGATCGTGCTCCGGGGCAACGACCCAGACTTCTTCCGCCAGATGACGGGCGATCTTTTCCAGGACCGCCAGCCCCGGCGCGTTGATGCCGTCATCGTTGGTGATCAGGATGCGACGTACAATGGGTTCACTCATTCCGCGACTCCCCGGTTGCCCTGTTGGGCGATCCGCCAGCCGGCGTCGGCCAGCATGCTCGCCCGCTTGCCCACTTGCAGGGCATCGGCGTTACTCGCATTCCCCTGCAAGGCCCGGGCGTAGACGCCCTGGACGATGGACGCCAGACGGAACAGGGAAAACGCCAGGAACACGTGCCAGTCGGCAATGCCGGAGCGGCCGGACTGGCGGCAGTAACGTTCAATGATTTCCTGCTCGTCCGGAATGTTCAGCGCTTCCAGGTCCTCACCGACAATGCCGCGGGAGCCTTCCAGATCCATGGGCAAGTGATAAGGCAGGCAGTAATACGCCAGATCCGCCAGCGGGTGACCGAGGGTGGACAGCTCCCAATCGAGGATGGCTGCCACCCGGGGTTCATCCGGTGCCAGCATCAGGTTGCCGAGGCGGTAGTCGCCGTGGGCGATGGCCGTCTCGTCGGTGGCCGGCAGATGGTCCGGCAGCCAGGCCATCAGCTTGTCCATAGCCGGCATCTCGTCGGTCTTGGCGGCCAGGTATTGCTTGGTCCAGCGGGACACCTGACGGGCGACGTAGCCTTCGGGGCGACCGAAGTCACCCAGCCCGACCGCGTTCACATCGACGGCGTGGAGCTGGGCCAGGGTGTCCATCGCGGCCTCATGAACCGGCCGGCGCTCTTCCCGATCCAGCGCCCGCAGCGCCGGGTGGCTGACCACCCGGCCCGGCGTGAAATCCATAATATAGAAGGGCGTACCGATGATGGACGCGTCCTCACACAGCACCCGCGCCCGGGGCACCGGCACATCGGTGTGATCGGACAGCGCCCGGATCACCTTGTATTCACGCTCCACCATGTGGGCGGACGGCAGAGTCTTCCCCGGCGGCTTCTTGCGCAGGACGTAGCGCCCGCTGTCGGTATCCAGCAGGAAGGTGGGATTGGACTGCCCACCCTGGAACTGCTTCACCTCAAGCCGATCGCCGATGTCCGGCATCGCCTGCCGGAGCCAGGCTTTCAGTTGTTGCTCGTCGAACCGGTGGGCGTCGAGGACGTCCACCAGCTCCGGGTCGAGATTCGCGTGCACAGACATCGTCACCTCAACCCGCGGTTTCGCCGCCGTCCGCCACGATCACCTGACCGGTGATGTAGGCGCTGGCCGGTGTTGCCAGGAAGACCGCCAGCCCGGCGATGTCGACCGGCTCACCAATCCGGCGCAGCGGGGTTTTCTCTTCCACCCGTTTGAGCCGTTCCGGATCTTCCACCAGTGCCTTGGCGAAGTCGGTGCGTACCAGGCCCGGGGCAATCGAATTGACGCGAATGCCCTTCGGCCCCCACTCGACCGCCAGGTTGCGGGCCAGGGCCGCTTCCGCCGCCTTGGACACGCCGTAGGTACCGATCACGGTGTTGCCGCGGATGCCGGCGATGCTGGACAGCAGGATGACCTGCCCATCACCGCGCTCGGCCATGTGCGGCAGCACCATCTGGGTCAGCCAGAAGGTGCCCTTCACGTTGGTGTCCATGATCTTGTCCCAGGCGTCGTCGGTCATGTCCTGGGTGGGGCCATAGACCGGGTTGGTGGCGGCGTTGCACACCAGCACATCAATGCGTCCCCAGGCGGACAGGGTCTTGTCCACCAGGTTCTGCAGGTCGTCCTTGCGACCCACGTGGCAGGGCACGGCGATCGCCTCGAAGCCCTGCTCTTTCAGCTCGCCGGCCACCTGTTCACAGACCTCGGCCTTACGGCTGGAAATCACGACTTTGGCACCGGCGCGCGCCATTTCCTCGGCAATGGAGCGACCGATGCCCTTGGTGGAACCGGTGATCAGGGCCACCCGGCCGGTCATATCAAACAATGGATTGGTCATGCTCGGGCCTCCTGATCAGTGTGTTTTCGGGTAATTACGCAGTTCGAGTTTGGCGATGGAATCCAGATGCACTTCATCCGGACCGTCCGCCAGACGCAGCGTGCGGACCTGGGCCCAGGCCGCCGCCAGGAAGGAGTCCTGACACACGCCCATGGCGCCGTGGACCTGGATCGCGCGATCCAGAATGCGCAGCGCCATGCTCGGTGCGGCGACCTTGATCATCGCGATTTCCTGACGGGCCACCTTGTTGCCGACGGTGTCCATCATGTGCGCCGCTTTCAGGGTCAGCAGACGGCACTGCTCGATTTCCAGACGGGAGCGGGCAATGTCCTTGCGGATGGAATCGAACTGGGCCAGCGGCTTGCCGAAGGCTTCCCGCTCGTTGACCCGCTGGCACATGGCTTCCAGCGCCCGCTCGGCGACGCCGATGGTGCGCATGCAGTGGTGAATCCGGCCCGGCCCCAGACGACCCTGGGCGATCTCGAAACCGCGACCCTCGCCCAGCAGCATGTTGCTGGCCGGCACGCGGACATTGTTGTACTCGATCTCGGCGTGGCCGTGCGGCGCGTGGTCGTAGCCGAACACGGTCAACGGACGGATGATCTTCACGCCCGGGGTGTCCAGCGGCACCAGGATCATGGACTGTTGCTTGTGCTTCTCGGCGTCCGGATCGGTCTTGCCCATGACGATGGCGATCTTGCAGGTGGTGGTCATGGCACCGGAGGACCACCATTTACGGCCGTTGATCACGTACTCGTCGCCCTCGCGACGGATCTCGCAGCCAATGTTGGTGGCGTCGGACGAGGCTACCGCCGGCTCGGTCATGGAGAAGCAGGACCGGATCTCGCCGGCCAGTAGCGGTTCCAGCCATTCTTTTTGCTGCTCGGGGGAACCGTAGCGGGCGATGGTTTCCATGTTGCCGGTATCCGGCGCCGAACAGTTGAACACTTCCGGGGCCATATGGGAGCGGCCCATGATTTCGCACAGGTGGGCGTATTCGAAATTGGTCAGGCCGGCGCCGTAGTCGCTTTCCGGCAGGAACAGGTTCCACAGACCGGCGGCCTTGGCCTTGCCTTTCAGCTCTTCGAGGATCGCGGTCGGCGCCCAGCGGTTTTCCGCGTTCTCGATCTGCTCGTGGTGCAGGTGCTCGTTCGGATAAACGTGCTCGTCCATAAAGGCCAGCACTTGCTCGCGCAGAGCCTGAGCTTTCTCGGAAAGTTCAAACATGTCGTTGTGCCTCTTGCTGTCGTTGTTGGGGCAATTCAGGGGTGGTGACGCCGTCAGATGGGCACGCCTTCCGGTGATTCACTGCCGGAACGGATACGGAACGTGCCTTCGCCGATGGCCAGCAGGTTGCCCCGGTCATCGCGGACTTCGCCGGTACTGTTGAAAATGCGGCTGCCGCCGGCACGTTTGGTGCCGGTGACGGTGATGGTGCCGCCGCTGCACTGACCGGTGAACGACGTGGTCAGGGACAGGGTAATGGCCTTGCGCATGCGGCCCGGGTACGGGCAATAGGTACCGGCCTGGGCCAGGGCGATATCCAGCAGCGAGGTCAGCACCCCGCCGTGGATGACGCCGGCCAGATTCAGGTGATGCGGCTGCAGCTTTACAGTGATCACCGCTTCGCTTTCTTCCCAGGAGGCCTGCTCATAGCCGAGCACCTTGTGGAAACCCGGCAGATCCTTGCTATCCAGATATTCAGGGGTAGTGACGTCAGACATCAGACTTTCATTCCCGGCAGATTCAGGGAGGCGGTATTGCCTCCGTCCACGGGCAGCGCCTGCCCGGTGATGTAGCTGGCATCGTCGCTGGCCAGGAACAGGATGGCGGCGGCGATTTCCTCGGGGTTGCCGTAGCGTCGCAGTTCACAGCGCGCGCCCAGCTTGTGGGCTTTCTCGTTGGCGCGGGCGTAATCGAAGATGGGCTGGGTCATGCCGGTTTCGATCAGGCCCGGGCACACCGCATTGACGCGGACGTTGTCGCCACCGAGGTCGCAGGCAGCAGTCTGGGTCAGGTTGATCACGCCGGCTTTGGACGCGCTATAGGCATTGCCGCCCGCTCCGGAGCGGATCCCCGCTACGGATGCCGTATTGACGATGCTGCCCAGACGGCGGGACTGCATGTGCGGTGCCACATGCTTGATGAAGAGCATCGGCCCGATCAGATTCACCCCCAGGATGCGCTCCCACTCGTCGCGATTCTGGTCGGTGATCGGCGGGTGCGAACCCGCCACGCCAGCGTTGTTGCAGAGGACGTCGATCTGCCCCCAGCGCTTGATGGTGTCTTTGACCAGCGCCTCGACAGCCGCCTCGTCGGACACATCCATGACTTTGCGCAGGTACTCGGTACCTTCCGGCAGAGCGCTGGTGGTTTCCATCAATCCGGCTTCGGCCTGATCCACCAAAACCAGGTAAGCCCCTTCCCGCGCCAGTCGCAGGGCCGTGGCTCGTCCGATACCGCTACCCGCGCCGGTGACCATCGCCACCCGTCTCTTGAAACGCATCATGCGGATGCTCCTTTTGTTGTTCTTGGTCACCCTTATAAAGGGCCTCCCAGCCGTGCCAGATCACGAATCCGGGAACCGAAAATAGGAATTCGGGTTTTAATTTGTCACGCCTGACACTTTTGAGTCAATATATTCGGAAGTTAATTTCACTAGTTAAAACACAACAATCATCATGAGTGTCAAAATGAACGACTATGTGAAAAGCATGCCCCAACACGCCCCGCTGGTTGCCGATGAAACCCTCCTGGCCATCGGGGAACAGATCCAGACCTTCGCCCGCACCCAACCCGACAAAATCGCCCTGATCGACGAGAAAGGCGACACCGACTGGGCTGGCCTGGTGTCCCGCGTGAACCGCATCGCCAACCGGCTGCGCGCGGCCGGCTTGAAAACCGGCGACACGGTCGCGGGCCTGTCGGAGAACAGTGCCGACTACATGATGCTGTATTTGGGTGTGCTGACCGCAGGTGGCTGCATGGTGCCGCTGTCGGGCATGGCGAGCGGCGAAACGCTGGCACTGATGGTGAACGACTGCGACGCCCGCTTCCTGTTCGTTTCGCAGAAGAACGCGTCTTTATATGACGAGATTCGCGATCAGCTCGCAAACGTCACGGCCGACCTGCGGATTGGCATCGACTACGCACCGTCGGACAGTGCAGTAACGCTCGACAGCTGGCTGGGCGACATTGACGACACCGCCAACCCGGCACCGCTGTCGCTGGATGATCCGTTCAACATCATCTACAGCTCCGGCACCACCGGCACCCCCAAAGGCATTCTGCACGATCACCGGTTCCGCTACCGTCAGATGCGGCGTATGGGCAGCTACGGGCTGAACAGCGAGACCATCAATCTGGTGTCCACTCCGCTGTATTCCAACACCACGCTGGTCTCCGCCCTGCCCACCCTGTTCCACGGGGGCACCCTGGTGCTGATGGGCAAATTCAACGCCCACCGGTTCCTGGAACTGGCGGAGCAGCACCGGGTGACCCACGCCATGCTGGTGCCGGTGCAGTATCAGCGAATCCTGGCGGAGCCGGACTTCGACCGCTTCGACTTATCCAGCTTCCAGCTGAAGCTGTCCACCAGCGCACCGTTACGGGCCGACGTCATCGGACAGGCCATGAAACGCTGGCCGGGCAATATCCGTGAAGTCTATGGGCTGACCGAGGGTGGCATCTCCACCAGCCTCGACTGCGGTGCATTCCCGGATAAGTGGGATTCCGTGGGCCAGCCCACCGAAGGTGCCGAAGTGCGGATCATCGACGAAGACGGTCATGAGCTACCACAAGGTGAAATCGGTGAAATCGTGGGCCGGGCCGGCGCGATGATGCGCGGCTACTACCATCGCCAGGAACAGACCGACGCCATGCTCTGGACCAGTCCGGAGGGTCTGAGTTTCTACCGCAGCGGCGACATGGGCCGGCTCGATGCCGACGGCTTCCTTTATATCCTCGACCGCCGCAAGGACATGATCATCTCCGGGGGCTTCAACATCTATGCGGTGGACCTGGAAAAGGTCCTTCTGGAACACCCCGCCGTGGCGGATGCCGCGGTTATCGGCATCCCCAGTGAGCACTGGGGCGAAACGCCACTGGGACTGGTGGTGCGCAAGGCGGGCGAGAGTCTGACGGAAAGCGAGCTTTTGGAATGGGCCAACGGCAAGCTGGGCAAAAGCCAAAGGCTCACCGGCATCGAGTTCCGCGACGAACTCCCACGCAGCACCATCGGAAAGGTGCTCAAGCGGGAGCTGCGGGCGCCGTACTGGGAGCAGTGATCCCCCACACACCTGTAGCAGATGCTTCAGCTTCTGAGCCGCCCAACGGGCGGCCTTTATCCCCCAGACTTAACGTCAACAAAAGGGCCCTGACGGGCCCTCCGAAGCTAAAGCGTCGGCTACAGGCTCATCGCTGACCTCATCCCTATGCAAAGCATAGGCATCCCAAAAATCGGATGAAGGTATGGCAAGAAAGCCTGATCGAAACCAATGGGTACCATCGCTGGAGCAGAGGACAGGATGTCCTCGTCGCATAAGCGGCCATGGACGGCCCTCTTAGGCGACGGAAGCGATGGTACCCATTGGTTTCAGACTCCCGATGTGTTTTGAATGCATTCTGCGATGGCATCCATTGGTTTCGATCAGGCATAAGTGGAGAAGGCCAGGACCCTGACGGGCCCTCCGAAGCTAAAGCGTCGGCTACATTTCAAAAAACATCGGAGGGGTTATCGCTTCCCCATCCGGTCCAGCACGGCCCGGCATTCATCCGACCGCAACCGCTCGGCAAACACATCGCGCTCCCGTTCCAGGGCCGCAAACGCCTGGTCTTCCCAGGGGGCGCGCATCAACCGTTTGCTGGCCCGCAATGCGTCACGGGGCTGATCCACCAACTTGCGGGCCTTGGCCAGAGCCACGGTTTCCGCCTCACCATCGGGCACGCAGCTGGTGGCCAGTCCGGCTTCGACAGCGGCTTTGCCATCCAGGGTTTCGCCGAAAACGAGCAGGTCCGTGGCCTGTCGCAACCCCATCCGCAGCGGCCCCATCACCGTCGACGCCGCTTCCGGAGACAGCCCCAGATCCACGAACGGCGTGCGGAAGCGGGCCGAGGCGGCGGCAATCACCGTGTCACAGTGGAACAGCAGGGTGGTACCGATGCCGATGGCAATACCCTCAACAGCGGCAATCACCGGCGTATCGCACCGCATCAGTCGCTCGATGAAGGCCAGGCCGGCAGAGGGTTTGGGGTCCGGATCGACGGCCCGGGCGCGAAAGTCGTCCAGGTCGTTACCGGCGGTGAACAGGCCGTCGCAGCCTGTGAGTACAATGGCATGCACACCCGCATCCGCAGCCGCGGCATCCACGGCCTCGGACAGTGAATCGTACATGGCGCGGGTCAGGGCGTTCTTTTTTTCCGGACGGCGGATGGTCAGCCGGACGATGCCGGGTTCGCGGGTCACCTCGATCATGCCGATTCTCCTCATTGTTGGGGCATGGCGTATTCATTTTGCGAAATACTGTTTCACAAAAATGCCATTTATTCTATGTTTGTGAGCGACAACAACAAGGAGCCAACCCCATGCCCCCATTCCATGAGATGAGCAGTTTCGCCCTGGCGGACGGCATTCGCAGCCGCACATTTACCGCGGTCGCCGTTCTCGATCACTTCCTGGATCGCATCGAGCGCTTCAACCCGGATCTCAACGCCATCGTGGTGCTGCGCGCCGACGACGCACGCCGGCAGGCGGAAGCCGCCGATGCCGCGGCGGAGCGGGGCGAGGACTGGGGGTCGCTGCACGGCGTGCCCATGACCATCAAGGAAACCTTCGAAATCGAAGGCTGGCCCACCACCGCGGGCTTCGAGAAGCTGCGTGACCACGTCTCAACCCGCACCGCGCCGGCCGTGCAGCGGCTCCAGGCCGCCGGCGCCATTATCCTGGGCAAGACCAACGTGCCGGAACTGGCCGGCGACCTGCAGAGCTTCAACAGCATCTATGGCACCAGCAACAATCCGTGGGACACCTCGCGTACACCCGGGGGCTCCTCCGGCGGCGCCGCGGCGGCCCTGGCCGCCGGCCTGACCCCGCTGGAGCTGGGCAGTGACATTGGCGGCTCGATCCGCACGCCCTCGGCGTTCTGTGGCATCTACGGCCTGAAAACCACCTACGGCATTGTGCCCACCCGCGGCCACGTCCCGGGCACGCCGGGCAGCCGGGGCAAGCGCGATATTGCGGTCGCCGGCCCCATGGGGCGCCATCTGGAAGATCTGGACCAGGCACTGGCATTACTGGCCGGGCCGGACGAGGCGGACGCGCCGGCCTGGCGGATCGAGCTGCCCGAACCGACGACGGACACGCTGGGCGATCTGCGCGTGGCCGCCTGGCTGGATGATGTGTTTTGCCCGATCGATCAAGCGGTGCGGGACGGCCTGCAGAGCTGCGTGGACGTGCTGCGCGCCGAAGGGGCGCGGGTCGATGAAGAGGCTCGGCCGGATCAACTGACGCTGAAAGCCAACCACGACCTCTATTACAACCTGCTCGCGGCGGCCATGGGCGCCGGCCTGACGCCGAAAATCCGGGAGAAGCTGCAGCCACTCACCGAAGATCCCGATGCCGACGACTACCGCAGCCGCTTTGCCCGCGGCGCCCTGCAGTCCCATGCCGACTGGATGGCCGGCGACGAACAGCGGGCCCAGCTGCAACACCGCTGGGGGCAGTTCTTCGAGCGTTTTGACGTGGTGTTGTGTCCGGTCGTCAACACGCTGGCCTTCCCACACGATCAGGAAACCGCCGCCACCGAGCGCACCCTGACCATCAACGGCCAGCCCCAGCCCTACATGGACGTGACCGTGTGGGCCGGCATTGCGGCGATTTCCGGGCTGCCCGCCCTGAGCCTGCCTGTGGGCTATTCTGACGAGGGACTGCCGCTGGCCGTGCAGCTGATCGGTCCGGCCTACAGCGATCGCAACCTGCTGCGGATCGGGCAGCTCCTGGCCCGGCACCTGCACCCGGACGGCCTCCCCTTCCCCCGGCTGTAAGTTGATCGCTCGGGACGCGGGAAGATTCCACCCGCGTCCTATTGCAAAACGTGATGCGTGTGATAAATTCGGAAAACAAAGATTCATTCTGCAGTCACAAGTACCGCAGAGCGAAACATAACGAATGACACAACAACAAAGAGGTCACGTCATGCCATCGCTAACCCTGTTCCGCAAGCAACTGACGGTGTTCGCGTCAGCGGCCACCCTGAGCCTGGGCGTGTTGTTCAGTGGCAGCGCTGCTGCCGCCGACACCATCACCTGGAAGGTACAGTCTCACTGGCCGGGTTCCAGCAGTTCCTACACCGACAGCCTGGAGCGCATCAAGCGTGTCATCGAAGAGCGCAGCGACGGCCGCCTGGAGCTCAAGCTTTACGAAGCCGGCGCGCTGTTCAAAGCCAAGCAGACTTTCGACGCGGTCAGCCGCGGCATCCTGGAAATGGGCACCATTTCCCCGTCCTACGCCCAGGACAAGATGACCCTGGCTGGCATCGCCTCCGGTCTGCCGTTTGCCTTCCGCCACGTGTGGGAAGCGGCCTACTTCCACAAGGGCCTCGGCTTCGAGCAGATGCTGCGTGACGAAGCCGCTCAATACGGCGTTTACTGGGCCACCGACAAAGTCTACCCGACCGAGATGGTGGTCAAGAAGCCGATCAAGAGCTGGGATGATTTCACGTCCCTGAAACTGCGCTCCTCCGGTGCCCTGCAGAAATTCCTGACCGAAGCCGGTGCCGCCGCGTCCTATATTCCGGGCAGCGAACTCTACCCGGCCCTGGACAGTGGCGTGGTCGACGGTGCTCACTGGGGCGCGGCCCAGGGTGCGTACTCCATGGGTCTGTATGAAGTGGCCAAATACCACGTGAAGCCGGCCCTGAACATCGCCGGCACCGACGTCATCATCGTCAGCCAGAAGGCTCTGGACAAGCTGCCTGAGGACCTGCAGGACGTTGTGAAGCAGGCGCTGGAAGAAGAATTCTGGTTCCGCACCAACGAGTACCAGTACAAAGAACAGCTGGCCCTGGCCAAGGCCGAGAAAGAAGAAGGTGTCCAGGTCAACACCCTGCCGGACGACGTCCAGAAGCGCCTGACCCAGGTCGCCCAGAAAATGTGGGACGAGGAAGGCGAGCGTAGCGAGCGCTCCAAGAAAGCACTGGCTATGCTGAAAGACTACCTGCGTCAGCTGGGTTACCTGTAACACCCGTCAACACAGACCGGCGGGCCCCGCTCGCCGGTTTTTCCCGTTCCTGAAGACCCGATATTCCCCCGGAGGACACCATGCGTGCGCTGACCGCATTCATGAATGGGGTCACCCGACTCAATGATTTCATTGGGCGCTGGGTTTCCCTGCTCGTCTTTGCCATGTTTGCCTTCCTGCTCCTTGAGGTCGGCTTCCGCTACCTGCTCGGCTCACCCACCGTCTGGACCAACGAACTGACCCAGATGCTGTTTGGTGTCTACGCCGTTATGTCCGGCGGCTACATCATGGCCCACCGGGGGCACGTGAATGTCGATCTCCTCTATTCCCATCTGGGCCCGCGGGTCCAGGCCGGGCTCGACATCTTCACGTCCACCATGTTTTTCGCGTTTACGCTGGCGCTGTTCTACTTCGGTTACGACATGGCCAGTGAATCCGTGGCCAGTTTCGAAACCACCTATTCCGCCTGGAACCCGCCGATCTGGCCGGTGAAGGTGGCGATTCCCCTGGGCACTGGCCTGCTGATCCTGCAGGGCGTGGTCAAGCTGCTGCAGGACATCGCCATTGCCCTGGACCTGGATTACTACAAACCTTCCGAGACCGATGACGAGCAGGGAGACGTGTTGTGAGCATTGAAGTCCTGACCCTGCTGTTTTTCGGCGCGCTGCTGTTCTTCCTGGTCCTCGGCCTGCCGCTGACCTTTGTCCTGGGCGGCGTGTCCGTCGTCTTCCTCTATTTCACCTGGGGTTTCGACTCCTTCTTTATGGTGGCTTCGCAGATCTGGAGCACCATGGAAAGCTTTACGCTGGTGGCGATTCCGCTGTTCGTCTTCATGGCGATGATCCTGGAACGCACCGGCGTCGCCAATGACCTCTACCGCATGATGCACCTGTGGTGGGGCGGCGTTCGCGGTGGCCTGGCCATCGGTACGCTGGGGATCTGTGCGCTGTTTGCCGCCATGTGTGGCATCAGTGGCGCGGCCGTGGTGGCCATGGGCACCATCGCGCTGCCATCAATGCTGGAACGGGGCTACGACAAGAACATGGCGCTGGGCTGCATCAATACCGGCGGCGGTTGGGGCATCCTGATTCCACCCAGCATTCTGATGATCCTGTATTCGCTGATTACCGGCGTGTCCGTGGGCAAGATGTTTGCGGCGGGTATCCTGCCGGGCGTCCTGCTGATGGTGCTGACCACGGCCTACATCATCATCCGCTGCTACCTGCAGCCGCACCTGGCGCCGGCCCTGCCGCCGGAAGAGCGGGCCAGTTGGGGCGAGAAGTTCCGCGCCCTGCGGGCGGTCATCCTGCCGATCGCCATTGTGGTGATGGTGCTCGGCTCCATCATCGGCGGGATCACCACGCCGACGGAGGCCGCCGCTGTGGGCGTGCTGGGCGCGCTGATCTCCGCTGTGGTCTACCGCAAGTTCACCTGGTCACTCATGCACGAGGCGGCGATTCGCACCTTCAAGCTGACCGGCATGATCATGTGGATCCTGTTCGCGGCCCACGCGTTCAGTGCCGCCTACCAGAGCATGGGCGCGCAGGAGCTGATCGAAGGCCTGATGGAAATGATCCCGGGCGGTCCCTGGGGCGTCATCCTGTCGATGATGCTGATTGTCTTCCTGCTGGCCATGGTGCTGGATCCGGTGGGCATCATGCTGATCACGTTGCCGGTGTTTATGCCCATCGTGGAAGGTCTGGGCTTCGATCCGATCTGGTTCGGCATCCTGTTCGTGATCAATATGGAAATCGGCTACATGACACCGCCGTTCGGCTTCAACCTGTTCTATCTGAAAGGCGTGGTGCCGCCAAGCATCACCATGCAGGACATCTACAAGTCGATTATTCCGTTCGTGCTGGTTCAGGTGTTGGGCATGGGGGTCATCATGGTGTTCCCGGATATCGCCACCTACCTGCCGGACCTGTTCTTCTGAGCCGCGACCGTTGAGCCGCTGTTGCCACCGGCAGCGGCGGCTCAACGCCGGATTTGCGGTAGCATTCTGTTACGCATGACTCATTGATTCTGTTCAATTTTCAAACTTAAATAGTGATACTCCGATCACACTATGAACCAAACGACTGATAACCAAAAACGCTAGCGCTTCAGAGCAGCCCCACGCTCGATGACGCCCCGTTCCAGGAAGTTCATCATGCGACTGCCCCAAATTTTCACGTCCCTTTCCATTGGACGCAAACTCGGTATCGGCTTTGCGGTCCTGATCATTCTCTCGGTTATTACCGGCTCAATCGGCCTCACCGCCCTGGACAACTACGCCGATCGCGGTGATGTGGTGGGCCTGGTCGGCGCCATGGAAACCAACCTGTTGCAGGCCCGTCTGGCGGAGAAATCCTTCCTGATGGAAGCCGCCGACGACGACCTGGCCAAAGCCCGAAAGCAAAGCGCCGCGGCCGGCCAGATGGCCGAATCCCTGAGTCATCAGGTGAGCAACAGCACAGACCAGGCCCGACTCGCCACGGTCATTGACGGCTCTGCCCACTACGGCGATCTATTGGCCGAGGTTGCGACTACCCAGACGTCACGCGACGAGACCGTCAAGAAGCTTGAAGTCGACGCCCGCAAAACCGAGAGCCGCCTGAGTACCGAAGATCAGCTCTACGTCGCCAGTGCCGCCCTCAAGCAGATGCGCCGCAGTGAGCGCAATTTCCTGATCGAGGGCGACGACAAGGCCATCAAGGCATTTGACGATGCGAACAGCCGGGCCCTGAAATCCGTCAAATCCTCCTTTGTCGACAAATCCGTCAAAGAGGAAGTCAGCGGCCTGTTCCAGGCTTACAGCGACAGTTTCCACAGAGCCGTTGATCAGGTCCGCAAAACCCACACGCTCGAGCAGGACATGATCGATACGGCGCGTTCAATCCTGCAGGCGACCAACGACATGAAGCAGGACCAGCTGGCGAAGATGAAGAGCGATCACCAGTCGGCGATCGTCATGATTGCGGTGACCATGGTGATCGTGATCCTGATGGGCATCGGGCTGGCCTGGGTGCTCGGTCGCTCCATCGTGCGTCCGATTCGCGAAGCGGTGGATGTGGCGTCCAAGGTGGCGTCCGGCGACCTGCGCCAGCAGGTCAGCAGCAACCGCAAGGACGAGCTGGGTCAACTGCTCAGCGCCCTGGGCGGCATGGTTACGAACCTGCGCGCGTTGGTGCAGGGCATTGACCAGGGCTCCAACGACATCGCCGCTTCAACAGGCGAATTGTCCACGGTCACCGAACAGACCAGCCTGGGCATGACCCAGCAGCGCGATCAGACCGACCAGGTGGCCACCGCCATGAATGAAATGGTGGCCACCGTCAGCGAAGTGGCGCGCAGCGCGGAGGAAGCCTTCTCCGCCGCGAACCAGGCTAGCCAGACCGCCACCGACGGGGAAACCGCGGTGGGCGAAACCCTGGCTTACGTCAGCGAACTGAACACACTGGTTGAGGACGTCATGCAGAAGCTCAATGGCCTGCAGGCGGACACCCAGAACATCGGTACCGTGCTCGACGTCATCAAGTCGGTGGCGGAACAGACCAATCTGCTGGCGCTGAACGCGGCGATCGAAGCAGCCCGTGCCGGCGAACAGGGGCGCGGTTTTGCGGTGGTCGCGGACGAAGTACGCTCCCTGGCCCAGCGCACGCAGAGCTCGGCGACGGAGATCGAGACGCTGATCACCAATCTGGTCAGCAGCGCGGAGAGTTCCGTGACGGCCATGGAATCCGGCACCCGCCTGGCCGGGCAGACCCTGGACAGCGCACGCACCACCGGCCAGACCATCGAAGCGATTGCCAGCGCGGTGGAACAGATCCGCCAACTCAACAGTCAGATTGCTACGGCGGCGGAAGAACAGTCGTCGGTGGCCGAGGACATCAACCACAACGTCACGAGCATCCGGGACATCAGCGACCAGTCCGCCACGGCGGCCACCCAGGTGGCGTCGTCCTCGACGGAGCTGGCGCAGTTGGGCGAGAACCTGCGCCGTCAGGTGGCGCAGTTCAGCGTACAATAGGCAGGATGGCGGCCGGCCCCACGGGCCGGCCAACGTTGATCAGTTGGTACGTGCAGCCGCCTGTTCCGCTGCCTGCAATGTTTTCTCTCCTACCGCAGACGCATACTCCTGCCACAACGGCTTCATCGCCGCCTGCCAGTCGGACAGCTCCTGGGGTGTCGGCTTCACCAGGGTGACGCCACGGGCGTTCTTCAGCGCTTCACGATCGTTCATGCTCTTGGCCTTGGCCACCGCATTGCCGTAGCCCAGCGCATTGCTCATGGCATAACTGAAGTGGCGACGCTCGTCGTCGGTCAGGCTCTGCCAGAAGGTCGCGTTGGTGATCACCATGTAATCCAGCACGCCGTGGTTGGATTCCATGATGTAGGGCTGGTACTCATAAAAACGCTTGGAGTAGATGTTGGACCAGGTGTTCTCCTGTCCCTGGATTCGGTCATCTGCCAGCGCCTGGTAGACATCCGCGAAGGCCATCGGCACCGGCACCGCATTGATGGTCTCAAACTGCTTCTTCAGCACGTCGGAATTCATGATTCGAAAGCGCAGGCCCGCCAGGTCGCCCGGCTCGCGGAACGGCTTGTTGGCGGACAGCTGCTTGAGCCCGTTGTGCAGGTAACCCAGACCGACAATGCCTTCCTGCGTCATGCTGGTCAGCAGGGATTGGCCGGTGGCGCTCTGCTGGAATTGCTCGACCGCGTCCATATTGGGGAACAGGAACGGAAGATCGAAGACTTTCAGTTTCTGGGTGTAGGCATCGAACTTGGAGACCGACGGCGCCGCAAACTGGATGCGACCGTCGGCGATCGCACTGACCGCCTCGTTGTCGTCCATCAGGGTGCCGTTGGGGTGGATCTCGATGCGAAAACGATCGCCCATCTTGCGCTCGACAATCTTCTTGAACATCTCCGCCATCTTGCCCTTGGGGGTATCCGGGCTCACGACGTGGGAAAAGACGAGCGTGCGGGGTTCAGCAGACAGCGCGAGAGGCAACGCCAGCAGAACCGCCAGCGCCATCCGGGGGAAAATCCGTGTCATCAATTTGCTCCTGAGTCTTGTTTCTTTTTATCGGGACTGCCAAAAGGCTTCTAACCGGTAGCAATTGTGAGACCAGTCACAGGAACAGCGGCCTTAACCGCCGCTGGCAACCGCTGCGTTACGTAATGGATTCATTCAGCAACAAACGGACACGTGCAACCGGCTGAAATGGGTGACTATTCACCCATTACCCAGTATTGATGGGCGAACATCCACCCATTCTTTGGAGCCATGGAAAAGTAGAGCGATCCGGAAAGCGAGCGAACAAGCGGTGCCTGGACGGGGGAAGCGAATGGGTGGAAACCCACCCATTCGCGAACGGATTGGTCAGGGAGCGACTACATCTTGCCGTGGGGCGGGCCCACCTTGTCGAGATACTCGCCGTAGCCGGCCGCCGCCATCTGATCCTTGGGAATGAATCGCAGGGCCGCCGAGTTCATGCAGTAACGCAGTCCGGTGGGTTGCGGGCCATCCTTGAAGACGTGCCCCAGATGGGAGTCCGCCACACGGCTGCGGATTTCAGTGCGGGTCATGAAGAAGGACTTGTCCTCTTTTTCCACCACCGCGTCGGGCTCGATCGGCTGGGTAAAACTGGGCCAGCCGGTACCGGATTTATACTTGTCCGCCGAGGAAAAAAGCGGCTCGCCGGAGACCACATCCACATAGATCCCTTCTTTCTTGTTATCCCAGTAGGCGTTATCGAACGCCGGTTCGGTGCCGTCCTCCTGGGTCACCTTGTACTGCATGGGCGTCAGCGTCGACTTCAACTTCTTGTCGCTCGGCTTGACGAAGCTGGCTTCCTTGAAGCCCAGGCTATCGGCCCCGGCTTTCGCCTGATCTTCACCGCCGGCCGCCATGTTATCCGGGCGGTACTTCGACCAGTCGACTTTCTGGTCCTCGCCCCAGACCCGGTCGATAAACTGGTAACGGCCAGAGTTGAAGGTATAGAACTTGTAGCGCACCGGATTCTTCTTGTAGTAGTCCTGGTGGTACTTTTCCGCCACGTAGAACGTGCTGAAAGGCGTGATTTCGATCACTACCGGTTTGTCATAGCGGTCGGACTCGTCCAACGCCTTGACCGCGGCTTCGGCCAGCCGTTTCTGCTCGGCATTGTGATAGAAGATCGCCGGGCGATACTGGTTGCCGCGGTCGACAAACTGGCCTTTGGCGTCGGTCGGATCCATAAATCGGAAGAAGCCCTGGAGCAGCCCCTCGTACGTGATCTTCTTTGGATCGTAGTAGACCTGGACCGATTCCGTGTGCCCGGTGGTGCCGGAAGAGACTTCCTCATAAGTGGGATTTTCCTTGTCCCCACCGGTATAGCCGGAGACGGCCTCGACCACGCCGGGAATCTTCTCGAAACCGGCTTCAACACACCAGAAGCAGCCACCCGCGAAGGTCGCCACTTTCAGTGACGGATCGTTCGGCGCGTATTCGCCATCCGCCTTTTCATCATCCGCCATGCTGACCTGCAGCCCGGCCAGACTGGCCAGCAGGATCAACAGGGCGGCCACAAATGTCCGTTTCATGCTACTCACCTCATGGGGTCTCAAGGGTTGAGACTCTACTTTCGCGCGAAAATTTCACGCGGTTTTCCCCCGGATGTTACGAATTCATAACGGCTTCGGTTTCCCGGACGGCGGATTCCAGAGGCAGCTGAATCGTAAACGCGGCGCCGCCTTCAGGTCGGTTGCGCACGTCGATGCGGCCGCCCTGCAGCACCATGATACGTTTGGCAATCGCCAGGCCCAGGCCGGCATGACCCGGTTCATCTCGATTCTCGCCGCGATACAGGGCGTCGAAGACGTGGGGCAGATCCGCTTCGCTGATGCCCGGCCCGGCATCGGACACGGTGACGGTCAGCCAGTCGTCGTCCGCCGCCAGATCGAGCGTGACCTCACGCCCGGACGGGCTGTATTCGAGGGCGTTGCGGATCAGGTTATCCAGCACCCGCTCGGTCATGCCCAGATCCCCCAACACCCGGGGCAACGTCATGGAGCCGGTGACCTGCAGGCGGATGTCCCGCTTGGCGGCCTCGTGGCCATGCTTCTGGGCCACGTCGTGGATCAGCTCAGCCGGCACGAAGGGTTCAAGCCGGGGCTGCTTCTCCCGGGCTTCCAGGGCGGCCAGCTCGAACAGTTCATCCACCAGATGGCTCAGACGACGCCCCTCTTCCAGAGCGATATCCAGGAAACGGGCCTGTTCATCGGGCGACAGGCTGTCGCGTTTCATGCGCAGGCTTTCCACATAACCTTGCATCGAGGCCAGCGGCGTGCGCAGGTCGTGGGACACCTGGGCGATCAGGCGCCGGCGCAAAGCGTCCTTTTCCTGGAGCTGTTCGATCTGGGAGGCAATGCGATCCGCCATGCGGTCGAAGGTCATGCCCAGGTAGTCGATCTCGTCGTGGCCCCGGCCGCGCTCGTCCGCCCAGCGCAGGCGATCCGGACGCAGGCCGTCGGCTTGTTCGAACTGCTCCACCAGTCGGGTCAGGCGGGTGAGCCGGCGGGTCAGCAGACGGAACACCCAGAGCCCGGCCAGCAGCCCGAACAGCAGACTGACCGCCATGGCCCAGGCGCTCATGCTGATGAAGTGGCCTTCCCGCGCCATCATTTCCACCGAGTCGTATTCCTCGCCGCGCAGGACCACGTAGAGGTACCCCTCCAGGTTGCTAGCTGAGGGCACCGGGGTCACGGAAAACACTTTCTGCCGGTCGTGGCTGCGGGGATCATCGCCCAGCACCGGATACGCTTTCCTGTCGTCGAGCAGCTTGTGGATCGGGCCCAGGGAGACGCGATTGCGCTTGATTTTGGCCGGGTCCGCGGAATAGGACAGGATCTTGCCCTGGGGATCGAGCAGGTAGATCTCGATGCTGGGGTTGATCGTCATATAGAGGGCGAACAGCTTTTTCAGAGCCGACTGATCGATGCGCCCTTCGTCCACCAGGTTGCGGTCGGATACCAGATCCCGGGCCAGGTCCCGGTTCAGTTCCTGGTTGACGGAGGCGTAGTACTCCCGCAGGGAAAAGGTGCTCACTACGGTGTACACCAGCCCCACGGCAATCAGCAGAACAATCAGACCCGCGGCGAGGCGGGTGTACAACGATTTCAGCATGGGTCAGTCCCGGAAACGATAGCCCACCCCCCAGACGGTCTGGACATAATAGGGGTCGGAAGGGTCGCGCTCGATCTTGCCGCGCAGGCGGTTGATGTGGGTGTTGACGGTGTGCTCGTAGCCTTCGTGGTTGTAGCCCCAGACGGCATCCAGCAGTTGGGTGCGGCTGAACACGCGACCGGGCTGGCGCGCGAAGTGGAACAGCAGGTCAAACTCGCGGGCGGTCAGGTCCACCTCGTCGCCGTTCACGGTGACTTTACGCCGGTCCGGGTCGATGGTCAGGCCGTCCACTTCGATCCGACCGCCGGTAGCTTCCGGCTCGCGGGGAGCAGACAGGGCGTCCACGCGGCGAAACAGCGCTTTGATGCGGGCCGCCAGCTCCGCCACGCTGAAGGGCTTGGTCAGGTAGTCGTCGGCACCCATTTCCAGGCCCAGTACCCGGTCCAGTTCGGTGGTCTTGGCGGTGAGCATCAGCACGGGCACATAGCCGGGGCCGGAGCGGATTTCCCGGCAGATGGACAGGCCGTCCAGGCCAGGGAGCATCAGATCGAGGACCACCAGGTCGATGCCGCCTTCCTGGTAACGGGCCAGGCCGTCGTCGCCCCGGGTCATCAGGATGGCTTCGCAGCCCAGGTCTTCGATGTGCATCTTGACCAGTTGGCCGATGCCGGGGTTGTCTTCGATGATCAATACGGTTCGGGTCATGGAGACGTCTCTGTCGCAGGCGGACCGGAAGAGCGTGCCACCGGTTCCGTCGCCGGTGGCACTGCCCCCGGCCGGTTACATGCTGTCCTTTTTGTCGTCGGACATCATGTCGTCCTTCATCATGTCATCCTTTTTCATATCATCATGATGCATGTCGTCCTGCATCATCTCATCCTTTTTCATGTCGTCGTGATGCATGCCATCGTCCTGCATCATGCTGTCTTTCTTCATGTCGTCATGGTGCATGCTGTCGTCCTGCATCCTATCGTCATGGCTCTTGTCGCCTTTCATCATGTCGTCCGCCTGCGCCAGGCCGGCGCCGAGGCCGAACAGGGCGGTGGTGAGTGCGAAGGCGATCGGGGTCAGTGTTTTCATCGTGCATTCTCCTTGTCATCCGAGCCCGCGGCCGCATGCCGTGGGTGTCACGATGCAGGATGAAGGACAGCACTCACAGGCCCATCACGGGGGCCTAAAGACTCTATAAAGGAAAGATCACAAAAACATCACGGGCAAGGGATTGGACGATACGGGGATGTGGGAGTTGGGCAAGCTTGCAATCTCGTGCCGGGAAGCGAGTGGGCGCCCTTGCCTTCGCTGGATTAGAAGGCCATCCGTGGCCGCTAATCCGACCAGGACGTCCCTGTCCTTCCTTCGGCAAGGGCACTCACTCGCTTCCATCGAACCTTTGAGATACCGCAGCTACTTCAAAAGCGATGCGGATCTTCCCTGAAATCTAATACTCTCTCCCCTTGGTGGGACGGGGGCTGCGCGGTCCGACGCATCGGAGAGGGGAGAACGCTTTTCCGGAGGACTCTACTTCGCCGCCCCATCCAAAGCCAGCCGCCCCCGCGAAAACCGCGCATTGACCCACAGCGACAGCGCCATCACCGCACCGCCCGCGAGCAACCGGCCGAGATCGGCATCGCGGTTCCAGATCAGCAGGTTCACCAGCAACCCGGCCGGCACCAGCGCGTTGTTCATGATCGCCAGTGTGCCGGCGTCCACCAGGCACGCCCCGCGGTTCCACAGGAACAGGCCAATACCGGAGGCGGCCAGCCCGAGCCAGGTCAGGATGCCCCACTGCAACGCGGTGTGCGGCAGCTTGTCTGGATTACCGAAGATCAGGAACGACGGCAGGGCGAACAGCAGCGCACCGGCGTAGAAGTAGCCAAAGAAACGGTAGAGTGGGATGTCAGTCGGGAAGCGCTGAATCAGGTGTTTGTAACCCACCTGCCCCGCTGCGAATGTAGCGTTGGCCACCTGCAGCAACAGGAAGCCGGTGAGGAAGTCCTCACTCAAGCCGTCGTAGCGGATAATGCCCGCCCCGAGGGTGGCAATTGCGGCTGCCACCAGGGCCATGGGCGAGAAGCGCCGGTTGAGGGCGTCGTCGATCAGGGTGACGTAGAGCGGCGTGAAGATGGTGAATAGCAGCACTTCCGGCACGCTCAGATAGGCGAACGAGCGGTAGAGGCACAGGTAAGTAATCCCGAACTGCAGCGCGCCGACGACGGTCACGCCGGTTTTCAGCTCCCAGCGCACGCCACGCCAGCGGGTCAACGGCAGGAAGGCCAGGCCAGCCAGCACCACTCGGCTCATGACCGCAAAGTCGCTGTCTACCTGGCCAGCCAGGAATTCACCGATCAGGCTGAAAGAAAAGGCCCAGAGAACCGTTACGAAAACCAGAAGCGCCACAGAAAACTCCCTAAACGGCGAAAGGTGGATAACCCGGAAATGCAGCAACGGCGGGATCAATGGGAACGGGTTCGATTCTCGCTTGAGTCGATGTAGCGGACGCTTCAGCTTCCGAGCAGGCCGCAGGCCTGCCGATATACCCGGGGCCCTGGCGGGCCCTCCGAAGCTGAAGCGTCGGCTACATCGAAACGCCAACCGCACGGCATCTTCTCAGGCCGCGCAGTATACGGGATTGAGAGGGGAAGTGTCGCGACGACCGTCAGGCCAGAAACTCGCGACGATACTGCGGATCCGTCTTGAAGCGACCGCCCAGCGCCATTGTCTCGGTACTGGAGCTGGTGTCCTGCACGCCGCGGGCTTTCACGCAGTAGTGGGTCGCGTCAATGTGAACCGCCACGTCCTCCACTTCCAGCAGGGTCTGCAACGCCACCAGGATCTGGTGGGTCAGTCGCTCCTGAACCTGGGGACGCTGGGCAAAGAAGCGCACGATGCGGTTGATCTTGGACAGGCCGATCACCTTGTCCTTCGGCAGGTACGCCACCCGGGCCAGGCCGTCGATGGTCACGAAGTGGTGCTCGCAGGTGCTGGTCAGGCTGATGTCACGCACCTTGACCATCTCGTCCACACCCATCTTGTTCTCGATCTGGGTGATCTTGGGGAACTGGCTGTAGTCCAGGCCGGCGAAGATCTCGTCCACGTACATGCGGGCGATGCGCGCCGGCGTGTCCATCAGACTGTCGTCGGTCAGGTCCAGTCCCAGCGTCTCGGCAACCCGGGCCATCAGGTCCGAGATGCGCTCGACTTTCTGGTCACGGGACAAGCGGTTATCCACCATCGGTGTTTCCAGCCCCTGTTCCACCAACGCCGATCGCACCGCCAGCGCTTCCTGGCTCAAGCTGGATACCGCTACGGACTGGCCGTCAAGAAAGGATGAGGTCTGCAATTGCTGCGACATGGGAAAGCCTCTGCCCTGATTTCTGCACACATTGACGCTATCTACGCTGGCGCCCGCAGGTGGATTACTTTGACGGCCACCGCCGTTGACCTGGATCGCGTAAACCAGGCCAGCCTGCCGGACCCCGTTGGGGTGTTCCGGAGAAAGGCGGCAATTATCCTTGTCACGGGAAAGAAGCGCAAAAAAAGATCGCATAAGACCGCGATAGTCAGGCCCTATGCGACGAAGGGAAGACCAGCCGGTTGCGGCTATCAACCGGCTGCAAGACTCACTGGATATCTTTGAGCAGCGCCTGGATTTCCTGGCGGCGGCCGGCGTCGGCGACCGGCCGCTCAGGCCGATCCGGTGCGGCGAGGGCGCGTTCCAGGTAGACCTTGGCCCGCTCGGGCTGGTCCTGGTCGACCAGGTAATCCCCGTAGAAGTAGTTGGGATCGATCCCGTTCGGATTGATCTTCAGGGCGGCTCGCAGGTGCTCTTCCGCCTTTTCATCGTCACCGAAGGAAATCGGCCAGCCCGGCACTTTGTAGTAGAGGCTGCCAAGGGAGGTGTGGGCGGATCCCTCGAGCGCGTTCTCATCGATCTTCAGCGCCTTTTCCAGGGACGCTTTGGCGTCCTTCACCAGACCCAGGGCACCCAGGCCGCCCTTGGCGCCGGCATAGGTGCTGAGAATGATGCCCTGCCAGATCAGCGGCTCAGCCCGGTCCGGGTAGGCCTTCACGAAGGCTTCCGCCTCGGGGACAAGATCCTTGAAGGCTTTCTCGCGGGCATCGTCGCCTTTCACTTCGTAATTCACGTGGGCCCAGTCACGCTGGACTTTCAGCAGGTCCTGGTCGAGGTTCGCGGCCTGGGCCTGGCCAAAGGCCAGCAGCGTCAGGGCCAGTGCGGCCGTCCAATGGATCAGGGTTTTCATGAAGACACTCCGGATTGCAGGAAACGACGGATAATGGGCAACTGTTTGAGCATGGCGCGATCCACCAGCCGTGGCAGTATCCCGTTGAGACGAACGAACAGCTTTTCCGGCCAGCCCAGGTAACGACGCTGCTGGTCGCTCTTCATGGCGGCCAGGATCTCCCCGGCAACGGCTTCCGGCGAATCCATCCGGTTGCCCAGGGCGGCATTGAGCTCGTTGACCGCGGTTGGATTCATCGACGTCTGGGTCGCCCGGGGCGCAACGTAAAGCACCTGTATCGCGGTATCCGCCAGTTCCCGACGCAGGGATTCGCTGAAGCCCCGCACGCCAAATTTGGTGGCGCAGTAGACGCCATAGCCGGGAAAGCCGATGCTGCCGAAGGTGGAACCCACAAAGACCAACGCGCCGCGACCCTGACGCCGGAAACGCGGCACGAAGTGATGGGCCACCAGGATAGCGCTGCGCAGGTTGACGCTGAGCAGGCTGTCCAGCGCCGCCACCGGCAGGTCCTCGATACCGGTGAAGATGTTCTGCCCGGCGCAGTGAATCACACCGTCAATGTCGGGATAGGCTTTCGACAGATCCGCCAGCACCCGGGGCAGGTCCGGCGCAGCCAGGTCGAGACTGACCTGCTCCACGCCATCGGCCCGACCGACCATCGGCTTGGGGTGGCGACTGGCCACAATGACCCGGCTGCCGGCTTCCACCAGCGGCTGGATCAGGGCCTGGCCGATGCCGCCACTGCCGCCCAGCAGCAGGAAAACGCGGTTACGCAGTTCCATACAGTCGACTCTCCTCCTGGTCGGGCAACGGAATGGCGTGCAGCATGTCGCCGTACAACCGGTACACCACCTTGGCGGTGTCCACGATCGCCGCCTGATCAGCCGGGTCGGTGATGCTGTCCATCAGGTTGCGGAAAAAGTCGAAGTGGTCCTGGTCCAGGCTGCCGTGGGAATAGAGGTAGCTGAAGGCCTGGTTGGGCAGCCCCAGGTGCTTCTGGATCTGCTGGCCCATCGGCGTGGCCAGCGACACGCTGGTGCCCTCCAGCACCTGGACCATGCCGAACAGACCAACCGGGTTGCCCCGGGCAATCAGGTCATACAGGTAGGACACCATCAGACGGATCGGCAAATCCGGCGTGCCGTGACGTACGGCGTCAGCCTCGGCGCCGCAGGCGGTGAGGTCGTTCAGGATCCACTCGTGGTGGCCGTACTCTTCCTCGATGTATTCCACCAAGGCCTTGCGCACGTGTTCCAGACGCTCCGGCAAACGACCGCCACAGGCCATCATCAACGGCGCCGTGTGTTTGACGTGGTGATAGGCCTGGCTCAGGAAGTATGTGTAGCTGTCCAGGGTAAAGCGCCCTTCCTGGATGGCCCCCATCACCGGTGCGCCGATCACGTGCGCCCGGTCCGGTTCGGTCTGTGCCTGGAGTTGGTCAAAGAAAGCCATGGATCATTCCTCGTGGTTCTGGATCAGCCGCAACGGGCTTCGGATAGGGTGATGGCGGCCGGATCGCTTTGTTCAGCGGCCGCCAGCAGCTCACCGAGATCGGCCATTAAACGGGGCCGGATCAGGCGGCCATTGGGAGTAACGTGCCCCTGATGCGGTGACAACGGTTCACGGCGGATATAGAGCTGTGACAAGCGGGCGTAGTCCGGAAGCGTCCGATTCAGCTCCGCCACGGCACGCGCCACGGCGTCACTGTCCCGGCTGTCGGCTATCACCAACAGGGCACGGGGTCTCGGCTCACCGTCACCAAATACCAGCGCCTGACGCGCGCCGACAGACTGCACCAGCTCACTCTCCAGCCACTCGGGATTGATATTGCGACCGTAGCTGGTGATCAGCAGGTTCTTGGAACGGCCGTTGACGACCAGGAAGCCATCGTCATCGAACTGGCCCAGATCGCCGGTAGCCAGAGGCTCCCGGGGACGTCGTTCATCGCCCAGATACCCCAGGTGGGTATTGCCGCGCACCAGGATCTCGCCCAGATTGCTCACCGACACCTCGACATGGGAGAGCGGCCTGCCCACGCAACCGGGCCGGTTGGCATCGGGGCCGTTGAGTGCCACCACCGAGCCACACTCGGACAGGCCATAGCCTTCATAGAGCGGCAGGCCCTGAGCGTCGGCGCGATCCAGCAACGCCGTCGAGACCTTACCGCCTCCCACAGCCAGGAAGCGGAAGCGCAGTCCCGATAGTGCGCCCTGTTCCGCGGCGGTCACCAGCAGCGTGGCCAGCTCCGGCACCAGGATCAGCGAATCGGGCTGACAGGCGTGCAAGGCCTGCAGCAACTTCGGCACATCCAGCTGGCTGCTGCCGGTGAAGCCCAGCTGGCTGACTGGCCAGACATGGACCGTCGCCCCCAGGGACAAAGGCAGATAGACGCCGGCGACGTTCTCCAGCAGCGTCGCCAGCGGCAGCACACAGAGGTGGCGTCGAATGCCGAGGGAGCCGACCCGCTCTGCCAGTGCCCGGACCGTCGCATCCTGATGCTCGCCGGACAGGCAGACGCCGCGTGGGGTGCCCGTGCTGCCAGAGGTAAAGGTGATCTTGGCCGTACCTGCCGGCACATGGCCTTCAACGCCGGTCGTGTGCAGCGTCCGCAGGCAGACCGGCCCCCAGATCGGGACCGATTCGATATCGCCTGACGGCAAATCCGCAGGGCGACCGAACAGCAGCCCCTGTAATCCGGCGCTGTCGCACAGATGCTGCACCTGTTTCTCCGAAAAGAAACCGGGGACCGGCACACACACCAGCTCGGCCAGACGGCAGGCCAGATCCGCAATGATCCACCCCGGACTGTTGTCACCACACAGACCCAGCCGCTGCAGGCCACTCTCACGCAGGCGCTCTGCCAGCACTTCCACGGCGGTCATCAGTTCTTCGTAAGTGAAGCTTTCATCCGGCGACTTCAGGGCAATGGCGTCGGGCTGCTCCATCACCCGCTGCAAGACGGTATCAAGCAGTGAGCTCATAGCGCCCTCCCGCAGCTGGCACCCGGTGGATGTGCCGCAGCAGGCCCAGTCGCGTGAGGGCATCATGGCCCGAGGGCACATGAGCCACCATGACCATGGGCGAGTGCTGGTAATAGCGGCCCCAGCCGCGGCCCTTGTCAGGCAGGCGCGCAGGATCGGCGTTGCCGACGATCTCGGTGCGGATGCCCATCCGATCGAAGCTGTTTCGCAGGTGGGACGTGCCGGTAAAGGCGATCCACTGCACGTCGCGGTCGGCGAGCCAGATGGTCAGTAGCGGGAACAGGAACCGGCTGACGCCGGGCTCGACCCCGGCCAGGTGCGCCACTTCGATAATGGAAGAGCGGGCGGAACCGTCCGGAATGGCGGACTCGATCGGCCCGTCCAGGTAATCCTCGAGAAACAGGCGTTCTTCGGCGGCGCAACGGACACCCACCGCAGCGGACACCCGGTTTTCGGGACTCAGCAGGGCCATCAGGCTGGCAATACGTAGGCGTGGTCGCGCACCATAGGCATCCAGGAAGCGACTTTGAATGAATCGGACAACCTGCTCTTCGGCAGGGGAATCCGGGCTGACGGAACACAGGCTACGACCGGCCAGGCTCAGCTCGGGGCGAAAATCCTCGGGCCATGAAAGCCGGTCCGGATGAGGCAAGGTATCAGGCATGGTCATCGGTCTCTCTCGTCAGGTTTACACAGACTAGAGGAGCCGCCTTAATGAAAACTTAAGCCGCCGACATCGGTTTCTTAAGCCATACTTAAGCTTTCTGTGGAAGCCTTGCGGGCGTTGCGGGAAAAGGATTCAGGAATGCGGATACTGCTGGTCGAAGACGATCACCACCTGGCCAGGACCATGCTGGGCATGTTGCGGGAACACCACGACACCGTCGACTGGATCGACGATGGCCAGAAAGCGGCCAATGCCATTGCCGACGAGCATTTCGATCTCGTCCTGCTGGACCTGACCCTGCCCCGCAAGGATGGGCTGGACGTCCTCAAGGACGTGCGCAAGCGCGGCGTTCCAACGCCGATCATCATCCTCACTGCCCGTGGCGATATGGATGAAAAGCTCACAGGACTGGATGCCGGCGCCGACGACTATATGACCAAGCCATTCGTCATGGCCGAGCTGAAAGCCCGCATCCGTGCCGTGACCCGCCGCGCCGAAGGCAAGGCCGACAGCAGCCTGGTCGTCGGCCACCTGAAGCTGAATCCCGAACACGGCCAGCTGTTCCTCGCCGACAGTGCCGTGACCCTGCCCCGGGCGGAATTCCAGATCCTGCACTACCTGATGCGCCACCCGGACCAGGTCGCCACCCGCCGACGCCTGGAAGACCAGCTGTACGGCTGGGACCACGGCGCCGAAAGCAACGCCCTGGAAGTCCACATCCACCACCTGCGCCGGCGAATCGGCAAGACGCTGATTCGCACTGTCCGCGGGGTCGGCTACATGCTCGACTCCAATGAAGCCCGCAACGCCGATGCCGTGTCCTGATGTCCCTGACCCGCAAGCTTTCCCTGACCGTCGCCCTGTTGACCCTGTTCCTGGCCCTGGTTGCCGCCGTCTGGAGTTATCTGGGCAGCAACCATGAACTGGAAGAAGTGTTCGATGCCGAACTGGCCCAGAGCGCCCGGATCGTTCAGGGTCTGGTTCACCACCTCTCTCACGATCAGCCACTGGGCCAGTTGAAGGACGCGCTGGAAGACTCGCTGCAACTGCCGCCCGGCGTGGACGACCCGGACGACGGCGATGAAGCCCTGCCCAATCAGCTGGGCCATAAATACGAGAAGAAAATCGCCTTCCAGATCTGGGCGAAGGACAGCACCCCCCTGCTGTCGTCGCCCGCCCTCACCGAACAGAGTGACCGGCCCTCGCCCGGCTATGCGTGGGCCGAATCCGGCGGCTACCAGTGGCGCACCTTCACGCTGCGCGATCCGGAAACCGGCCTGTGGATCCTGAGCGGTCAGCGCGAGGATATCCGCAGCGAACTGAGCGGTGAACTGGCCATGAGCAACGTGCTGCCGCTGTTGATCGTATTGCCTGTCCTGCTGGTTTTGGTGGTCCTGGCCATCCGCTGGACCTTCCGGCCGCTGCGCCAACTGGAACGCCCGATCCGCAACATGGCGCCGGAACGCATTCACCACCTCGACGAAAAGCAGGCTCCGCCGGAAGTCCATGGTCTGGTCAGTGCCGTCAACGGCCTGCTGCGACGCCTGGATCAGGCGCTGGAGCGGGAACGCCAGTTCTCCGCCGATGCCGCCCATGAGCTGCGCACACCGCTGGCCGCCCTGCGCCTGAACCTGGAAGAGGCCAGCGAAAAATCTCCCGGGCAATTTGCGGACCTGTTGGCGTCGGTAGACCGGATGAATCACCTGGTCGAACAGATGCTGTTGCTGAGTCGCATTGACGCTGGCGCCCCCGGCGAACCCCAGTTGGACAGCATTTCGGACATCGTGGCCCAGGCCGTGGCCGATGTGGCCCCGGTGGCGCTCCGGGACAACGTGGAACTGATTCTCGACGATCGCGTCGACAGCGACCGGGTTCTCTGCCACAGCGCGCTGATTGCCACCCTGGTGCGGTCACTGGCCGCCAACGCCATCCAGTACAGCCCGGCCGGCAGTGAAGTCACCCTGCAATTAACGGAAAAGGGCGCCGACACCTGCCTGAGGATCTGCGACAGTGGACCGGGCATTGCCCCGGAGGCTCGGGAACGGGCCCTGCAACGGTTCGTAAGACTGGATCAGCGCCAGGGCAGCGGCGCCGGTCTGGGGCTGGCCATCGCCAACCGGATTGCCGAACTCCACGGCGGCCGCCTTGTGCTGGAAGACCGGGACGACGGGCGCCCCGGACTCTGCGTCCGGGTCATGTTGCCCCTCACGCGGCTTTGACGATTTCCCGCAGACGCTCGAACAGCTCAGCCTGGAAAGTTTCAGACAGCGGATAAAGATGCCCAGCGTCCGGAAGCAGGCGGACATCCGCATTGGGCAGGTTCTCCGCCAGGTGACGGGCATAGGCCACCGGCACGAACGGATCCTCGCGCCCCTGGTAGATCAGCGTGCGCACGCCGACTTCCCGCAGACGGAACCCCCAGTCCACCAGTTCGGTCATCAAATCCTGGGCGATGGCCCGGCCCCCGCTTTCCAGACAGGTGATCTGATCCGCCCGGAACAGCTGGGTGCGCATGAAGGACGACAGCAGTGCCCGATCGTCGGCGCTGATCAGCTGACGGGCCTCACGCATGTACAGGCCCGGATGGCGGCGTGACAGGCGCATCACCACCCGCACCACCAACCGCAGCAGCGTCGGGCTGATCCGCGCCAGCATCGGACCCGGCCAGCGGGTGGCCTCCAGCAACACCTTGCGGCCGTCGTATTCGGCGAAATTGGTATACCCGGACAGGGACACCGCCAGCCGGACCCGCTCGGGCATGGCATAGGCACAGGCCAGGGTCCGCGAGCCGCCGCTGGACCAGCCCATGTGGATAAACCGGTCGATGCCGAGCGCATCCGCCAGCTGGGCCACATCATCGGGATAGTCCAACAGCACGCGGTCCGCCTGGAACGTGGAGCCGCCAATCCCCGGCCGGTCCGGCGTGATGATGCGAAACCCGTGGCGCCGGGCCTGGCGATGGAAGAACCAGCCCTCCATGCGGCAGCCGGGCATACCGTGGGCAAACAGGATCGGCGTACCCTGAGGATCCCCCAGGTCGGTGTAGACCAGATCGCGACCGTCTCGCAGCGAGAGGCGGCCGTCGTGACTTCGAAACTGGACAAAGCGGTTGATGGTCATCTTCCTTGTGACGGTGGGTGCCGGCGGACCCGACACAACGGGACTTCCGCAGTCTAGCAGGTGTCCGGGCATCCGTAGATTCCACTATGACCTGAGTCAGCTCTGCGGTGTGGCTTCATGATAGTCTCAACCGCGCTCTATCTCCCTGAACCGCCCTTTCACCTTGGACGCAAGACCCGTGGACGACACCCATCAGCCCATTCCCGAAGCCCGGCAAGGCACCGTGGCCCGCACCCTGGCGGAGTGGAAGACGTTGGCGCTTCTGGGCGGCCCCATCCTGATCGCTCAGATCGCCCAGGTGGCCAACGGCGTGATCGATACGGTCATGGCCGGCCACGCCAGCGCCGAAGACCTGGCCGCGGTGGGCATCGGCAGCAGCCTGTGGGTGCCGCTGTTCCTGATGTTCATGGGTGTGTTGGGTGCGCTGCAGCCCATCGTTTCCGGTCACCGGGGCGCCCGGGCCTTCGGGCAGATCATGCCGGTCACCTGGCAGGGCATCTACATCGGGCTGGGCGCCGCGCTGATCATGGTGGGCCTGCTGCTCAACGTGCGGCCCGTTCTCAACCTGCTGCGGCTGGACCTGCACACTGCGCTGCTGACCCAGGGCTACCTGGACGCCTTCTGCTGGGGCGTGCCGGCCATCCTGCTGATGACTGCCCTGCGTGGGTTGACGGACGGGCTGGGCCATACGCATGTGATCATGGCGTTTTCGGTGCTGGGCACGCTGATCAACCTGCCCCTGAACTACATCTTCATCTACGGCAAGCTGGGCATGCCGGCCATGGGCGGCGTCGGCTGCGGCTGGGCCACGTCGATATCCAGCTGGATCGCCATGCTCAGCCTGCTGGTCTACCTGAATCGCAGCCGGGTCTTCCACCACTTTCACCTGTGGCGGGAGCGGGCCAGGCCGGACTGGGAGATCATCAACGAAGTCCTGCGACTGGGCGTACCGATCGGGTTCACCATCTTCGTCGAGGCCAGCATGTTCTCGGTGATCGCGCTGTTCCTGGCACCGCTGGGACCCGTGGTGGTGGCGGGTCATCAGATTGCCCTGAACGTGGTGTCGCTGGTGTTCATGGTGCCGCTCAGTCTGGGCATGGCCCTGACGCTGCGCATCAGCTTCCTGGTAGGCGCCCGCGAGACGGACACTGCACGCCTGCTCGGTCGCAGTACGCTGATACTGTCGGTCGCCATTGCCCTGTGTTTCGCCTCGATCCTGTGGCTGGGCAACAGCCTGATCGCCGCCCTCTACACCAACGATCCGGCGGTGCAGGCGGTGTCGATGCACCTGCTGGTGTTCGCCGCCCTGTTCCAGATCGCCGACGTCACCCAGGTCACCTGCATCAGCGCGCTGCGCGGTTACAAGGACACCAGCGTTCCCATGGTGATCATGGTATTCTCGTTCTGGGGGATCGGTTTGCCGCTGGGCTGGGTATTGACGTTCACCGATACGTTCGCCGAGCCCATGGGCGCGGCCGGGTTCTGGGTCGGGCTGACGGTCAGCCTGGTATCCGCTGGTCTGATGCTGGGGACGAGGCTATTTCGCTTCCGGGTGTCGGCTCAGCCGGCAACAGCCTGATCACCACCTGGTTGCGACCGCGGCTCTTGGCTTCGTAGAGGGCGTCGTCGGCGCGGGCCAGCCAGGATTCGGCATCGTCCCCCGGCTGCAGGCAGGAGACACCGAATGACGCGGTGATCGGACCGGTGGGCGTCTGCAGTTCGCTGGCCACTTTGTGCCGCAGGTTTTCCGCCACCGCCTGGATGCCGCTGGCCTGTACACCGGGCATCAACAGGACGAATTCTTCTCCACCAAACCGGAACAGCTGATCGCTGCGGCGGGTACAGCGCCGGACCAGGTCGGTGCACTCCACCAGCGCCTCATCCCCCCGGGCGTGTCCGTAGGCATCGTTGATGCGCTTGAAGTGATCGAGATCGAAGATGATCAGGGCGTAGGGCATGTCATTGCGGATGTGGTTGGCCACCGCTGCCTGCATCTCCTCCTCCATGGCCCGACGATTCTTCACGCCGGTAAGTGGGTCGTGGGTCGCCAGTCGTTCGAGGCGCTCGCGCTGATGCTCGTTGCGCCGGGCAAAGATGTAGGCGCAACTGCTGACCACGATGCAGGTGGTGACGAAAGACAGCATCTGTTCATGGGAATCAAAGGCGGAACCGTCAATCATCAACGCCGCCAGGGCCATGCTGTTCACTACCACCGCCACGATCGGTGTGGCCAGGAAGAAGCTGGTGACCAGGGCGGGGAACAGCCAGAACAGCCCTTCATCTCCCAGCAACGAGGCCACCATCACGCCACCCGTGCAGGTGAACACCGCCAGACATAAGCCGGCGCGGCGATTGTCGCCGGTCAGCCAGGCGTACGCCACGGCGGCGCAGATGGAAGCCAGGATCAGCAGGTCGGTAATGCCGGCGGTGACGTTCCCGGTCAGGAAACGGAACACGGCAAACGGGGTAATGCCAAAAACCGCACAGGCACCGAGCAGGGTAATGATCGACAGTTGAAAGTCGTGTCTCAATCGATAGAACATGGTGCGCAAGCCAGCCAAAGCGGGGACGGCGGTGTCCCGATTATTATTGGTTATTGTCGGTGGGCGACCCGACCTTGCGCCATGACACGGCGCACAGTCCTTCCGTGATCCGCCCGGAATCTGTCAACAGCGTAGTCGGTTCCGGAAAAAAGGGTAGCCTCTTGTACCAAATGTTACGAAGCAGATCCCATAATTGAAAGGAGCATGACCGCATGCCTGAGCCTTTTGAATACCGCCTGCGGGTGCGCTATGGCGAATGCGACACTCAGGGCGTGGTGTTCAACGCCCGCTACGGCGACTATGTCGATATCGCCATGAACGAGTACATCCGCACGCTGTTCGGCGACTACCAGCGCCTGCTGGACCAGGGGGTGGATATCCAGGTGGTCAACCTGAACCAGAACTGGCACGCCCCCGCCCACTTCGATGACGTCCTCTGCGCCCGCATCGAGCCGGGCCGGATCGGCAACACGTCGTTCGGCCTGCACATCGCGTTTGTGGAATACCGCGAGCAGCGCCTCGTCATGACCGCCGACATCACTTACGTCCTGATCGACGCCCGGGTCGGCGGCAAGACGCCCATCCCCGAGGCCATCCGCCGCCAGCTGGCCGACGGCGCCCCCGAGACGGTGATCAGCCACGCCGGTGAGACCGGCTGAGCCCTCCGGAAAGCAAAAACTTGTTACAGGGCGTCTTTCGCGCGTCCGGTCTATTACAACCCGGAAAGAAATAGGCTAAATTGGTCGGATGGGCCTCTGGAAGGCCTCAATTATAATAAGCTCCGGAAAGCGTGCGCGTTGTGCCAAACCTAGTCCGAATCGCCCCTGGCGCCCTGATTATCGGCAAGCCACTGCCGTGGACCGTCTATGACGCGGACGGCAATGTACTGCTGACCCAGGGATACGTCATCCAGACCGACGTCCAGCTGGAGCAGCTGTTCGAGCGCGGCCTGTTCTATCCCCGCCGCAGCGATGCCCCCGAACCGGAGCCGGAACCCGAGGAAGACATCCGGCCCCGCAACCCCTTCAGCGACTACCCGGAACTCCTGCGGACCCTGGAAGTGACGCTGCAGTCGGTGCAGAACCAGTCACCGGATGCCCAGCGCCGGGTGATTGGCCTGGCCAACCTGGTGGTCCGCTGCTGCCGGGAAGCACCGGATCCGTGCCTGGCGCTGGTGCACCTGTATTCTGTGGAGCCAACCGCCTACGAACAAACCCTGTTCTACGCCATCATTTGCTATTTCACGGCCCAGCAGTTGGGAATGGACGACAAACGGGTACTGGTTCTGCTGGGCGCCGCCCTGACCGCCAACCTCGCCCTGCTGCCGATCCTCGACAAGCTCAACCAGTCCCGGCGCCGGCTGAGCGACGACCAGCGCGCTATCATCCGCAAGCACCCCATCCTGAGCGTTGCCGCCCTGGAACGGGCGGGGATCGACAACCGTCTGCTGCTGAAAATCGTGAGCCAGCACCATGAACAGCCGGACGGTTCCGGTTATCCCGAGGGCCTCAGCGGCCGGGACATCCTGCCGGAAGCGCGTATGCTGGCGCTGGCCGAGCGTTACACCGCGATGATCACCCGGCGCGCCTACCGCGACCGTTTCAGCATCACCCAGGCCCGGTCCGAACTGGCCGAAGCCAGCCACGGGTTGCACGACCGCAGTATCCACGACGCCCTGCTCAAGGCCATTACGGCTTATCCGCCGGGCTCACTGGTGCGGCTGGCCAACGGCGAAGTGGCGGTGGTGACCCATCGCGCCTCCGGCCTGCAGGGCACCCAGGCCCAGGCCATCATGAGCCCCACCGGCAACCGCTACATCGGCGCCTTCAGGCGCGACTGCTCCCGCCCGGAATACGAAATTCAGCAGGTGGAAGTCCCGGAAATGCTGCCGTCCATGGACTACGGCCAACTCTGGTCATTTGATCGTCACTGACTGCTGTGCGATAACACCGGCCAGAGCTTTCTGCCGGATCCGCCATGACGTCACCGCCTCCCCCCGACATCGACCGTTTGCTTGCCCCTCTGCCGGAGGACTGGCAACGCCGGTTGCGCCATGCCCACGCCGCTCGCGTCAATGCGGGTCTGTGCAATGAGGTGTATCGGCTCACCGCCGACGAAGGCGTGTTTGCACTGCGCCTGAACCATCCGCACCCGGATGCGCTGGGGATCGATACTGCCCGGGAACGGCAGGTGCTCAACACCATCGCCGGACAGCCCTGGGCGCCCATCGTCCATCACCACGATGCCAACAGCATGCTGAGCGAATGGATGCACGGCGAAGCGCCCCTGGGTGGCGCATCGACCCGGCTCCACTGGCTGGCTCACGCCCTGGAAAGCGTCCACACCATCACGACGCCGCTGCCTGTCATCGATATTCCGGAGCAGATGACCCGACTGGCACGGCGCTGCGGCCCTGATGCGTCCGCTGCACAACGGCGTGTCGATGCCCTGTTGACTCACTACCAGCCGCCCAACTGCCGGGTCCTCTGCCACCACGACTGGCATCCGGGGAACCTGCTGATCGGTCGCGGCGGCTGGACGCTGCTGGATTGGGAGTTCGCCGGCGCCGGCGATCCGCGCCTGGATGTGGGCGGCGCCATCAACGGTTTCGCACTGAACAGTGATCAGATCACCACACTGAGCCGTATGACCGGGTTCGGCGTATCGGAACTGAAACGGGCCAGCGCGATCATGACCGCACTGGAACGGCTCTGGTTTGCCGCCAACCCGACCCTGACGGATGACGCTTATCTCCGCCTGCGACAATGGATCGAGGCGAACTGATCATCCCGACGTGACGGGTTGAATAACGGCGGTATCGGTCCCTATATACTTCTATAGAGGCAGAAATATACCGGCAACCAGCTATTAGACGACCGGTCTAATATACGTTAGCGTTGAACCACGGTATTCAATGACGCACTCAGGAGGAACAACATGAAAGTACTGATGGTACTGACCTCGCACGACCAGATGGGCGACACCGGGCACAAGACCGGCTTCTGGCTCGAGGAATTTGCCTCCCCCTATTACGCCTTCGTGGACGCCGGCATCGACGTCACCCTGGCATCCCCTGCCGGCGGCCAGCCTCCGGTTGACCCCAACAGCGACGCCGAAGACGCCCAGACCGACGCCACGCGCCGCTTCAAACAGGACACCGAAGCCCGCAAGGCGCTGGCCAATACGTTGAAGCTGGACAGCGTCAGCTCATCCGATTTCGACGCCATTTTCTATCCGGGCGGTCACGGTCCGCTGTGGGATCTTGCCGAGGACCCGACGTCCATCACGCTGCTGGAAGCAGCGGCGGGCAACAGCACGGTGATCGGCGCGGTGTGTCACGCCCCCGGTGTCTTCCGTCACGTCAAGGGGCCCAACGGCGAAGCCCTGGTCAAAGGCCGCAAGGTGACCGGGTTCACCAACAGCGAGGAAGCGGCGGTTCAGCTGACCGATGTGGTTCCGTTCCTGGTGGAAGACATGCTCAAGGAGAGCGGTGGTGATTACAGTCGGACCGACGACTGGGGCTCTCACGTGGTGGTCGACGGCAACCTGATTACCGGCCAGAACCCGGCATCGTCGGAAGACGCCGCAAAAGCGGTCATCAAGGCCATCAAGGGCTGACACCATGAAAGCGATTGCCATCGACAACGACCGGCTCGAGTGGCGGGATCACCCGTCGCCGGGCTCGCCAAGAGCGAACGAGGTCCTGATCGACGTTGCCTATGCCGGTATGAACCGGGCCGATCTGATGCAACGCGCCGGCGCCTATCCACCGCCGCCGGGCGCGTCGGCGATTCTGGGCCTGGAAGTGAGCGGGCACGTGCATGCGGTGGGTGAGGACGTCACCCATCTCCAGGTCGGCGACCCGGTTTGTGCCTTGCTGGCCGGCGGTGGCTATGCGGAGCAGGTGATGGTGCCCGCGCCGCAGGTTCTGCCGCTACCGGAGAACGTGTCGCTGCGCGAAGCCGCGGGCCTGCCCGAAGTCTTCGCCACGGCGTGGCTCAATCTCTACATGGAAGCGGCGCTCAAACCGGGCGAACGCATCCTGCTCCATGCCGGCGCCAGCGGCGTCGGCACTGCCGTGATCCAGTTGGGTCGTGCGCTGGGCAATCCGGTCTTCGTGACGGCCGGCAGCGACGCCAAGGTGGAAGCCTGCATGAGACTGGGCGCAGACGACGGCTGGAATCGCCACAACGGCAGCTTTGTATCGGCCGTGCTGGACTGGGGCGGAGCCGATATGGTGCTGGACCCGGTCGGTGGCGATTACATCGGTTTGGATCAGCAGGTGCTGCGGCCCAACGGGCGCATCGTGCTGATCGGACTGATGGGTGGCCGGCAGGCCCAGTTGGATCTGGGCCTGATGCTGATGAAGCGTCAGCGCCTGATCGGCTCCACCCTCCGCTCACAGCCGGTGGCGGTCAAGGGTGACGTCATGGACGCGCTGTACGAGACGGTCTGGCCGTTGCTGGCCGAAGGTGAGGTGCGGCCGATCATCGATCGGGAATACCCCATCGAAAAGGCCGCCAGTGCCATGGATTACCTGCAGTCCAACACCAGCCAGGGTAAGGTGGTGCTGCAGGTGGACGGCGACGCCTGACACGTCACCCCATCTCTGGTCCGGGGGCGCGAGTCCAGCGCCCCCGACGTCAAGCCCCCAAGGCCGCGTGAATTACAGCAGGCCCAGCGCCTTGGCGTGGTGATCCAGGTGCTCGTCAATGAACGAGGCGATGAAGAAGTAGCTGTGGTCATAGCCGCTGTGCATGCGCAGCGTCACGTGGTGATGCACGCGCTCACAGGCCTCGGCCAGCGTCTCCGGATAGAGCTGCTCCTCCAGGAACTGGTCGGCCGTGCCCTGATCGATCAGCAGAGGCAGACGCTCCTCCGCCTCCGGAATCAGCAAGGTAGCGTCGTATTCTGCCCAGGTGGATTCATCCCCGCCCAGATACCCCAGGAACGCTTTCTGGCCCCAGGGGCAGGCCGTGGGGTGGCAAATGGGCGCGAACGCCGAAACCGAGGCGTAGCGACCCGGATTTTTCAGGGCGGCGATCAACGCGCCGTGCCCGCCCATGGAATGACCGGATACCGCTCGCTGGTCGGTCACCGGCAATTCGGCCTCCAGCAATGCCGGCAGTTCCCGGACCACGTAATCGTACATGCGGTAGTGCTTTGACCAGGGCGCCTGGGTGGCGTTGATGTAAAAGCCGGCCCCGCTGCCAAAATCATAGCTGTCGTCTTCGCCAGGCAGATCCACCCCACGCGGGCTGGTGTCCGGGCAGACGATGGCCAGGCCCAACTCTGCGGCCCGCTTCTGGGCTCCGGCCTTCTGCATGAAGTTTTCATCCGTGCAGGTCAGTCCCGACAACCAGTAAAGCACGGGCACAGGCGCCTTCCGGGCCTGCGGTGGCAGGAATACGGCAAACACCATGTCGCAATCCAGCACATCGGAACGATGGCGATACCGGCGGTGCTCGCCATTAAAGCAGCGGTTGGATGAAAGCAGTTCCATCGTTGATTCCTCTCTACCCAGTCCGGGGCAGCGCACAACCGTGTGACCCATCGTGATCGGCCCGCCTTCTGCGCCACCCTCAATTGCGGGAAAGGCGTCCGGGTCTAAAGCCGGACGCCCGCCAGTGTCCATCCTTCGGGCAAGCGTCGGCCTGCCTCGGGGTCCGTCGGGGTGAGCGGTTCAACCCGCCTGCCGCGGTTCTGTCAGGATCCGATCGCCTGGAGCCATGCCGATTTCCCCGTCGGCGGCGATCAATCCTCGGTGGCAAACCTCGGCACGGCCACCCCATAGCCGGTCTTGGCCAGAGCAGCCAGGATCGCGGCCCGGGTTATGATACCGACCAGACGGCCACCGTCCACCACGGGATAGATCTTGGGCTTGTTACGACCGAGATTCTGCGCCAGATCCACAACGGCCATCTCCGGTGGCACGGTCAGCGGATCGGAGAACATGACGTCCTCCACGACCGGCTCCCCTTCGTGGTGATAACTGGTCACCAGCATGGCATGAATGCAGTCCTGCTCGGAAACGAAGCCGAGCACGTGGCGCTTGTCATCCACGACCGGCAAGCCGGTAACGTGATTGCGCAGCAACACCTCCACGACCTTGGTCAGTGGCGTTCCACTGTGCACCGGTTCGATGTGATTCCACATCACATCGCCGACCTTGAGTGATCGCATGACGGACTCTCCTGTTCCAGCGGGGCGCTTGCCCCCGGAGGCATCGCAGGCGGGCGGTGGCGATGGCAGGACGGACGTTTTGAAGCGACGCCAATCCGCTACGGCCGGCCCCGTCGTTCGGCAATGCCCTGTTCCCTTAAACTAGGCAAAGTTGCGCCGATAGGGAAATACAAAAAAGGGATCGCAGGCGCCTTGACCATTGCTAACCCGGTGCTGTGAGCGATCCCGGAATATGCCTATACTGGTGTCAGTTCTTCAACCGTTTGCCGAAGGGACTCCATGAAAACACCACCCCGCCCGCACGATGAAATGCAGCGCCTGGACGCCCTGCGCACTCTCCGGGCTCTGGACACACCGGTGGAGGAGCGTTTCGAGCGCATCACGCGCCTGGCCCAGAAGTTCTTTGGCGTGGCCATGGCGGCCATCACGTTGGTGGACGAGGAACGCCAGTGGTTCAAGTCGATCCAGGGGCTGGACACCCGCCAGACCGACCGGCGTATTTCCTTCTGCGGGCACGCACTGCTCGAGGAACACCTGTTTGTTGTCGAGGACGCTGCCCAGGATCCCCGTTTCGCCGACAATCCGCTGGTCACCGGGCACCCCCATATTCGCTTCTACGCCGGCATTCCGCTCCGGGCGCGCAATCGTCAGCCGGTGGGCACCCTGTGTCTCATCGACAATCGTCCACGCCAAGCCGCGGATATGGACTTCGATGCCCTGCAGGACCTGGCCAGTCTGACGGAACGGGAATTTACGTTCGACAGCCCCGGCAACCGCGCTCCTACGAACACCATTCGCGGCGGCGCCCGGGAGAACCTGCTGGACGAAGTCACGGGCCTCTGGAACTGGGCCGGGCTGGTGCGCCAACTGGAGGAGTCCAACCAGCGTCTGAAGCTGATTGGTGGCGACATGACCCTGGTCTGGCTGCGGGTCGGGTTCGACA
The DNA here is from genome assembly GCF_003789045.1 of Marinobacter sp. R17. Classification (NCBI taxonomy): domain Bacteria; kingdom Pseudomonadati; phylum Pseudomonadota; class Gammaproteobacteria; order Pseudomonadales; family Marinobacteraceae; genus Marinobacter; species Marinobacter sp. R17. Next base: position 61,196 of record NZ_RHGZ01000021.1, read on the forward strand.
GGACGAGCCTCAGTGCAGAAGAAACCAATCATCTGCGCCGCGACTGGGCCGAGAAATTGCTGTCCGGGCTGGAGTTCTTCGATACGGCAGGGGTCGTGTCCGAAGGGGACTTCCTGATGATGGTCAGCGAGAGCGATCGCGCCCAGTTGCTGGTTCGGCTGGGCATGGTGGCCCAACGCCTGAGCCCGGAAGAGGGCAGGGACGGGGACCAACGGTTTCCCACGCACCTGGCCTTCGCGGCGATACGCTGCATTGACGGCCGCCTGGGCGTTGCGGAACTGCTCGACCAGTTGGAGATGGCCCTGCCGGACCCCGACAACGCCTCCGGCACCCTGGCCCTGATCGACGGCAACCAGCGCTCCCGGGTGGCGCTGCTGTAACCGGACATCACACGCTACTGTTCAGATTTTACGCAACATTTTCTTACAAAATTCGTAGACTACTTATTCCCCAAACTGCCGGATTATTGTACATTTCTCCTGCGTTTCGGGGATCCCCTCCAGAGACGTACTCCGAGTTCTTTCGGGGTGACCTGCGTGGCCTCCACAGCAGCGTCTGACACTGACATATTTTATCGCTTAGGCGTTTATGAACAGGACGTTCCCGTCGCGGAGCGCCTGGACAAACTCGTTCTTTTGGAGGTGTATTATGCGTTTGAACAACCTGGTCGTCCGTTTCCGCCGCAACGTGGCTGTGCCCGAGCAGTCTCGTGTTGAGGCCATCAGCCGTCGTCAGACCATGAGCCTGGAAGCGCTCAATCGTCCGGCTCAGTCTCGCAGCATCAAGGCGGCCCTGCGCCAGCGCTAAAACCGGCGCAGTACAAGACGAACAACAAGGAGGAATCTCGTTTTGAGTATTCCCAATTGATAGCCAGCTCAAGTCTCTTGGGCTGGCTATTTTTATTTCTGACCCCCGCGTTTTTGCCCGCCGATTTCCCGCGTCACCATCCGCGAAACCCCGCATGCCCCATCAGCCGCCACCCCGGCCAATCTGTGCGAGAATAGCCCCATCACACCTGTCCCTGTTTCTGATGAGGAGCGACTGATGCAATACCTGCACACCATGGTTCGCGTTGCCGATCTCGAGGCTTCCCTGCATTTTTACTGCGATCTCCTGGGCCTGGAGGAAGTGCGCCGCATGGACAACGACAAGGGCCGTTTCACACTGGTGTTCCTCGCCGCGCCCGAAGACAAGGAGCGCGCGCTGGCCGATAAGGCGCCGATGGTGGAACTGACCCACAACTGGGATCCGGAAGAATACAGCGGCGGTCGCAACTTCGGTCACCTGGCCTACCGCGTGGACGACCTCTATGCGCTGTGCGAGAAGTTGCAAGCCGGCGGTGTCACCATCAACCGGCCACCCCGGGACGGTCACATGGCCTTCGTCCGCTCGCCGGACAACATTTCCATCGAACTGCTGCAGAAAGGCGATGCCCTGCCCTCGCAGGAGCCCTGGGCCAGCATGGAAAACACCGGCTCCTGGTAAGCCTTCAGCCCCGCGCCTGCTCGATGGTGGCCAGGCTCTGTTCGGCAATGGTGTCCAGCAGCGGGGCGGGCATGTCGTGCCCCATGCCGGGAATCAGCTTGAGGCGGGCGTGGGGTATCAGGTACCGCAACTGATCGGCCGCCGCCGGTCGCACCAGGGGATCCGCCGCGCCGTGGATGATGCTGGTGGGCACCTGGATGCGACGGGTGATCGATGACAGGCTGCCGGTGGCAAGAATCGCCCGGGTCTGGCGCAGGATGCCCGCCGGATGATAGCTGCGCCGGTAGTCGTTGATCAGGCGATCACGCACCTCGTGCGGTGAGGTCGGATAATCCGGACTCTGGATCGCCCGCCAGAAATCGAGCGAGCGCGCCACCACGGCGTCTTCATCGTGGCCCTTCACGCCCACACCCGACAGCCGCCAGACCAGCGCCAGCTTCGGCATGGGCAGGCGCGGGCTGTTGGTGGAGGTCATCACCAACGTCGCCGAACGCACCCGGCGCGGATGGTTGCCCGCCAGGATCTGACTGATCATGCCGCCCATGGACACGCCAACAATGTGCGCACTCTCCAGCCCCAGGCTGTCCATCAGGCCACAGACGTCCGCTGTCATGTCGTGCAGGGTGTAGGGCGCCGCTATCGGCCGGCCCAGCCGTGACAGGGCCATGGCCTTGAGCGGATGCCCTTCCAACCGCGCCTTCAGGTGGGTCGACAGGCCAATGTCCCGATTATCAAAGCGAATGACTCGATAACCGGCGGCCGCATAGCGATCCAGCAGCGCTTCTGGCCACAGGGTCATCTGAGCCCCCAGGCCCATGATGAACACTACCGGCTCACCGTCGGCCGGGCCACGGGTTTCCACACAGAAGTCCAGGCCATTGGCCGATACGGTATGGAGCTGGGGCGGACTGCTTCTCAGGGCTACGTTCACGGACATCTCCTTTTCTCTGTGACTAGGATACTGCATTCCAGCCCCCCAGCCATGCCCGGATTCCCCGATCCAAGGAGTCAGTACGGCAAACCGATGCATGCCCAAAAATGACCAATTATTCATCTATCGCATTGTTTCATATGAATATTTCGGTAATTATCGGCATTTGAGTCTATACTCCTTCCATTCCAACAACACCAACCCGCACCTCAGGAGGAAACGCACATGGAAGCCCTTTCCGATTTCATAAAACTGATCAACGGCTGGGTCTGGGGCCCGCCCATGCTGGTCCTGATCCTGGGCGTCGGTCTGTTCCTGAGCCTCGGCCTGAAACTGATGCCGGTGCTCAAGCTCCGCGCGGGCTTCCGTTTGATGTGGCAGGGGCGCAAGTCCACGGATGAAGGCGAGATACCGCCCTTCCAGGCGCTGATGACCGCCCTCTCGGCCACCGTCGGTACCGGCAACATCGCCGGCGTGGCGACTGCGGTCTTCCTGGGCGGACCCGGCGCGCTGTTCTGGATGTGGCTGACGGCGCTGGTGGGCATGGCCACCAAGTATTCCGAAGCGGTGCTGGCGGTCAATTTTCGGGAAGTCGACGAACGCGGCGACCATGTCGGCGGCCCCATGTACTACATCCGCAACGGGCTGGGGCGACACTGGAGCTGGCTGGCCGTGCTGTTTGCGATTTTCGCGTCCATTGCCGGCTTCGGTATTGGCAACACGGTTCAGGCCAACTCGGTCGCCGACGTGGTTCAAACCAATTTTGGCCTGCCCCATTGGGTGACAGGTCTGGTCCTGGCGATACTGGTGGGCCTGGTGCTGATTGGCGGCATCAAGCGGATCGGCCAGGTGGCGTCCTCCCTGGTGCCGCTGATGGCGATTGCCTATCTCGTCTCCGGGCTGATTGTCCTGGCTCTGAACGCCACCGAGATCCCCCACGCCATTGTCATGGTGGTCAAGCACGCCTTCACGCCCGTGGCGGCCCAGGGGGGCTTTGCCGGTGCCGCCGTGTGGGCAGCGATCCGCTTCGGTGTCGCCCGGGGCATCTTCTCGAATGAAGCGGGGCTGGGTTCGGCGCCGATTGCCCACGCCGCGGCGCAGACCAACAACCCGATCAAGCAGGGCATGGTGGCGATGCTGGGCACGTTCATCGACACCATCATCATCTGCACCATCACCGGGCTGGTGATCATCACCTCCGGCGCCTGGACCAGCGGGGAATCCGGCGCCGCCCTCACCTCCATGGCGTTTGCCAACGTCTTACCCGGCGTCGGCAACTACATGGTCGCCATCGCGCTGGCGGTGTTTGCTTTCACCACCATCCTGGGCTGGTCGTTCTACGGCGAACGCTGTATCGAATTCCTGTTTGGCGTGAAGGCGATCTGGCCGTATCGTGTGTTGTGGATCATTGCCATTCCGGTGGGCGCCACCTCGAACCTGGGCATTATCTGGCTGATTGCCGACACGCTGAATGCGATGATGGCGATCCCCAACCTGATCGCGCTGGCCCTGCTGAGCCCGATCGTGTTCCGCCTGACCCGGGAACATTTCGCCCGCGAAGCGATCAAACCGCAGTCATAACAGGGCGTTATAAGCTAGAGTAAAAAGGTCTTTTGAATTCAACCGGGCCGGCCCAATAGTCACTGGAAGCAATGGACGATCAGCGCCGTGGGCCGGCGTTACCGACTAACAGGAGGAGCATCAATGAGCTTACGTCTAGGCGATACCGCACCCGACTTTGAACAGGATTCCAGCGAAGGCCGCATTCGGTTCCACGAATGGCTGGGCGACAGCTGGGGCATCCTGTTCTCGCATCCGGCGGACTTCACCCCGGTCTGCACCACGGAGCTGGGGCTCACCGCCAAACTGAAGGACGAGTTCGCCAAGCGTAACGTCAAGGCGATCGCACTGAGCGTCGACGATGTGGAGTCCCACAAACGGTGGATCAACGACATCAACGAAACCCAGGGCTGCACCGTCAACTTCCCGATCCTCGCGGACGGTGACCGCACGGTTTCCACCCTGTACGACATGATTCACCCCAACGCCGACGACAGCATGACCGTACGCTCCCTGTTCGTGATCGACCCGAACAAGAAGGTACGGCTGATGATCACCTACCCGGCCAGCACCGGCCGCAACTTCAACGAAGTACTGCGCGTGGTGGATTCGCTGCAACTGACCGACGATCACAAGGTCGCCACCCCGGGCAACTGGACCGCCGGCGACGACGTGGTCATCGTGCCGTCCCTGCAGGACGAGGAAGAGATCCAGAAGCGTTTCCCGAAAGGCTACAAGGCGGTGCGCCCCTACCTGCGCATGACGCCGGACCCGAAAGCCAACTGGAGCGGCGACTGAATCAGTCGTTGCCCCAAACAAAAAGACCCCGGCCTCGGCCGGGGTCTTTTTTTGTGCAGTGAGCCGTACCGGGATCAGAAGGCCGGTACGACAGCACCCTTGTACTTTTCCTTGATGAACTCGCGCACGTCGTCGCTGGTCAGGGCATCGGCCAGCTTCTTCATGGCATCGCTGTCCTTGTTGTCCGGACGGGCGACCAGGATGTTCACGTAAGGCGAGTCCGCACCCTCGATGATCAGCGCGTCCTTGGTCGGGTTCAGGCCCGCTTCCAGCGCGTAGTTGGTGTTGATCATCGCCAGGTCGACCTGACTCAGGACACGCGGCAGGGTAGCCGCTTCCAGCTCGTAGAAGTTCAGGTTCTTCGGGTTCTCGGCGATGTCACGCGGAGTCGCGGTGATCTTGCTGCTGTCCTTCAGTTTGATCAGGCCCGCCTTCTGCAGCAGCAGGAGCGCCCGGCCGCCGTTGGTCGGATCGTTGGGGATCGCGACGGTGGCACCGTCTTCCAGCTGGTCCAGGGAATCGATCTTCTTGGAGTAGGCGCCGAACGGCTCGACGTGAACGCCCACCACGCTGACCAGGTTGGTGCCCTTGCCGTCGTTGAATTCGGTCAGGTACGGCTGGTGCTGGAAGTAATTGGCGTCCATCCGCTTCTGGGCCACCTGGATGTTGGGCTGGACATAGTCCGTGAAGACCTTCACTTCCAGGTCCACGCCTTCTTTAGCCAGGGTCGGCTTGATGTGCTCGAGAATTTCAGCGTGCGGTACGGCGGTCGCCGCCACAGTCAGCTTGTCCGCAGCCTGTACGGAAAATGCCACCAGGGTGGCAGCCAGCGCCAGAATCTTGGTCAGTTTCATAATGTCCTCGTTGTTACGATGGCAATTTTTCTTTTGGTCGGCGCCCGGAAAGCGCCGCATGATGCGGTGTCAGCGACGGCTGAAGTAAAGCACGAGCCGGTCGCCAACCATTTGCAATATCTGAACAAAAATAACCAGAAGCGCCACGGTAATGACCATCACGTCGGTCTGGAATCGCTGATAACCGAAACGGATGGCCAGGTCACCCAGGCCGCCCCCGCCGATCACACCGGACATGGCGGCGTAGGACACCAGCGTAATCGCGGTCACGGTGATGCCGGCAATGATGCCCGGCATGGCTTCCGGCAGCAGCGCCCCGAAGATCACCTGGCGCACCGTCGCGCCCATCGCCTGGGTCGCCTCGATGATGCCACGATCCACTTCCCGCAGTGAGGTTTCCACCAGCCGCGCGAAGAAAGGCGCGCCGCCGGCCACCAGTGGCGGAATGGCCCCGGCCACACCGAGCGACGTGCCGATCAGCATCACCGTGAACGGAATCATCACGATCAGCAGGATAATAAACGGCACCGAGCGCAGGACGTTCACCACGAACGACAGCACGGCGTAGGCCACCGGCTGTTCCAGCAGCTGGCGCTTGCCGGTCAGGAACAGCAGGACGCCCAGCGGCAGGCCGAACAGCACACTGAAGAACAGCGACGCGCCGACCATCACCAGCGTGTCCCAGCTGGCCCCGCCGATTTCGCCCCAGTCCACGTTGGTCAGCAGATCATCCATCATCGCACCACCTCCACGTGAACGTCGGCCGCTTCCAGAGCGGCCTGTGCGGCTTGCAGGTCACCGCCCACCAGTGACAGGGTGAGCTGGCCGTAGGGCGTGTCCTTGATACGGTCGATACGCCCGGACAGGATACTGAAATCCACGCCGGTCTCCCGCGCCACACTGCCCAACAACGGCTTGTAGGTCGACTCGCCGCGGAACGTCAGGCGCAGGATGCGGCCTTCGGCCTGTTCGAAATTGGCCTGCATTTCCTGCTCGTCCACATGCTCGCTCTCAAACACGAAATCGCGCGTGGTGGGGTGCTTCGGATGCAGGAACACGTCGGTGACCGGGCCCATCTCGACCACCTCACCGGCGTCCATCACGGCCACCCGGTCGCAAACCCGGCGCACCACGTCCATTTCGTGGGTGATCAGGACAATGGTCAGCTTCAGTTCCCGATTCAGATCCCCCAGCAGACGCAGCACCGATTGGGTGGTCTGCGGGTCCAGCGCGCTGGTGGCTTCGTCACACAGCAGGATGGTCGGGCGACAAGCCAGGGCGCGGGCGATGCCGACCCGCTGCTTTTGCCCGCCGGACAGCTGGGACGGGAACTTGCGCGCGTGATGGGTCAGGCCCACCCGCTCCAGCAATTCCGCCACACGGGTGCGGATCTCGTCCCGGGAATAAATGCCCGCCAGCTTCATGGGAAAGGCGATGTTGTCTTCCACCGTCTTGGAGGACAACAGGTTGAAGTGCTGGAAAATCATCCCGACCTTGCGCCGGAAATTGCGCAGGTCGTCGCTGTCGTACCCGGTCACGTCCTCGTCATCGATCACGATCCGGCCGCCGCTGGGACGTTCCAGCAGGTTGATAAGGCGAACCAGCGTCGATTTGCCCGCCCCGGAATGACCGACGATGCCGAACACCTCGCCGTTCTCGATCGCGAGACTGGTGGGCTGCAGCGCGGGGATCGCCCGGCCTTCCACCTCATAGGCCTTGTGGACCTGATCAAACTCAATCACTTGGCATCTCTGCAAACCTGAAAATGATCGCGCAGTATAGCGCAGGCCGGCGCCAAACCCGAATCGGGGCATGCCGCAACGCCGCCCGAAACGCGGCACTCGGCGGGAAGGGCGCAATCAGCTAGACTCATAAGATGAACAAGCAGTCACAAATCTCGGAGCCACATTCTTGAGCGACACGCCAACGCGTCTGCAGTCGACCCAGGCCTGGGTGGATTACCTCAGCCAGGTCGAACTGCCTGTCCTGGCCAACACCCTGCGCCGCATTAACCAGCTGGCGGAAAGTAACAACTCGACCGTGAGCGAGCTGGCGGCCGTGATTCTCAACGACGCCCAGCTCACGTCCCAGGTGCTGCGCCTGTCGAATTCGGCCTTCTATAACCACAGCCGGGTTCAGGTGAGCACCGTGAGCCGTGCGATCACGCTGATTGGCTTCGATGCGGTGAAATCGATGGCCATCTCGTCCCTGTTGATCGATACGCTGATTCAGCGCAATCCCCGCCCACACCTGCTGAAATCCCTGGCGCGGGCGCTGCATGCGGCGGTTCAGGCACGCTGCCTGCTGCCCGGCGGCAATGAACAGGCCCATGAGGAGGTGTTTATCGGGGCGTTGCTGATGAACATCGGCGAACTGGCTTTCTGGTCGTGCCCCACCGAACAGGCGGCGGAACTCGCCGCCCGCATGCCGGCTGACAAACCCGCCGAACTGCAGAAAGAGATTCTCGGCACCACGTTTGTCGAAATCACCCGCGGTCTGGTGGACGCCTGGAAACTGGGTCGCTTTATTCACGATGTCGTCAGCGCCGGACGGGCCAGTTCACCCGCGGTTGCGCTGGTGCGTGATTCCGTTGAATTGGCCCGTGAGGCCGAGAACGGCTGGCGCTCGGCGGCGGTGGACAAACGCCTCGCCCGCATCGCCGAGAACATCGGTGAGCAGCCTGCCAGCGTGCGGGACCAGGTGCGACTCAATGCCGGCGAGGCGGAGGAGATTGCCGTCTCCTTTGGCATCCCCCAGATCCGTGGTCTCCTGCCCGGAAATGCGGAATCCGATGCGGGAGAAGCCCCCGAGGCGCCGCAGGGGGATCCCGGTTTGCAACTCAGTATCCTGCGAGACATTTCCGCCGCGCTGGCGACCCAACCGGATCTGAACGGCATTTGCCAGATGGTCGTGGAGGGCATTCATCGGGCCGTCGGGTTGCGTCGGGTTGCGCTGCTGATGGCCGATCGCAGCGGCGCCGAGCTGGTGCCCCGCAAGGTGCTGGGCAGCGGCACCGCCGCCTGGCGCGATCATTTTATGGTCCACCGGGACGGCGCCGACCGTCTCAGGAGCTTGCTCACCGACCAGTGCGAAATCCTGCCCGCCGGAGATCGGCCGCTGCTGCCGGACTGCGATGCCTGGATCGGCACCCGCCCGGCTTTGGCGGGACCGCTGTATGCCGGTTCCCGCCGGGTGGGCCTGTTCTATGCCGACAATGGCGACCTGCAGGCCAGCCTGTCCGAGGACCAGCTGACCGCTTTCAGCCATTTCGTGCAGCAGGCCCAGCTCTGCATCACCCTGCTGGCCCGGTAACCGGGCCGGTTACTCCAGCTCATGCAACTTCGTGATGTGCAGAATCGGGCCGGTGGGTGCGCCACTGGGGGATCCGCCTTTCGGTTCCAGGCTGATCGCCAGCGTCTTTGACGCCCGCAGGGCGGCGCGAGCTGCCGGCGACAGCGTGATCTGCAGACTGTCCTTGCCCACCGGAATGACGCCCAGTGAGAGCGGGTTGCCATCCGCGGGGACGACCCACAGCTCATAATCATGCTGGCCTTCCGGCGCCGTGGCCGCCACCGGCCGCAGTCTCAGTTTGCCCGGTTCGCCGGTTTCCGCCACCAGCCACAGGGGATCCTTCACATCCGGCTGCACCACCGCGCCCGACAACAACGGCCCCTGGGTCTGGGGCGCCGGTTCACGCACCAGCATCACCGCCAGCACCAGCACAGCGGCCGTGGCCGCCAGGCTCCAGCCGGCCCAGAGCCAGCTCAGTCCGCGACGTGTCGTATGAGCGGCGGCCGTATCGGGCCAGAGTCGCTGCTCGATGGCCTGCCAGACCCGTGCCGGCGGTTCCTCGGCCGGTACCGCATCCGCCAGCGGTGCCAGTTTATTTTCCCAGTACCAGACCTCCTGCCGGACCGCCCAGGATTCCATCATCCAGCGTTCAAAACGCCGCCGCGCCCCGCCTTGCAGGGCACCGAGGGCGTATTCCGCCGCCAGGCGTTCGATGCGTTCCGGTGTTCTCTTCATCGTTCCAGGCACCTCTTCAAAGCCTGTAATCCCCGGCGAATCCAGCTTTTCACCGTACCGATCGGTGTGCTCAGCGTGACCGACAGCTCTTCATGGGTCAGCCCGCGGTAATAGGACAGCAGGATGCTGTCCCGCTGGGTGTCGCTTAATTCTTCCAGGCAGCCCTGCAGGGCTGCGGCCCCATCGGCCTGCATCGAGGCCTCCAATGGACTGAAGCTGTCGTCCGCCACATTTTCGAGCTGATCATCGCCCGCGGTCTGCCGCACCTTGCGCGCCCGGATCAGATCGAGCGTGCGGTAGCGGGCGATGGTCAGCATCCAGTTGAGCGGTGTTCCCCGTTCGCGGTGATACTCGCTGGCGTGATGCCATATGCGAACGAACGCATCCTGCAACGCCTCCTCGGCCAGTTCCGGTTGGGCCGCCAGTTTCTGGCACACGCCGAACATCCGCCCGGCCATTTGCCGATATAAGGCCTGGAAGGCCGCCCGGTCCTGTTGTGCCACCCGCGCCAGCAGGCCCATCAATTCTTCCTGATCCGTCTCCAATGCCATATGTCCGTATTCTCGCCGCTTTCGTTTTTTGCAGATCAGGTAGCACCAGTACGTCTAACCCACTCCCGGAGATGCGCGGTGGTGACTGCCTGAATAATTTTTTACGAGGTGCAACTTTTCAGAAGAGGGGGCCGTACCGGCCTCAGACAGCACACACGAACCGCTGTCTCTCAGAACCATTCGCCACCTAAAAATAGCAGAGGAATGGATAATGAACCTGAATCTGAAGCGATCGCTCTTCGCGGTTTCGATCGCAGGGCTCTGTACTACCCCTCTCGCCGGCTTTGCGTCCAGCCACCGTGAAGCCCCATTCATCACCGAGACCCCGAAGGTCGACGGCACCGACTTCTACATGTTCCGCAGTTATGAACCGGGGCATGAGGACACCGTGACCCTGATTGCCAACTACCTGCCCCTCCAGGATCCATACGGTGGTCCCAACTATTTCGATCTGGATGACGACGCCATCTACGAAATTCACATCGACAATACGGCAGATGCGCAGGAAGACATCACCTTCCGTTTCGATCTATCGGATGTGAAACAGGACCTGCAACTGGATATCGGCGGGGAGATGGTCTCCGTGCCGCTCAAGAACATTGGCGCCATCGGCCCGGCGGCCACGGACACCAACAACGTCCAGGTGCGGCAGGAGTACACGCTGGAAGTCATCCGCGGCGATCGCCGATCCGGCACGGTGCAGATGGCCACCAACGTGGATACCGGCACCGAAACCTTCCGCAAACCGCTGGACAACATCGGCACCAACTCAATCAGCGACTATGCCGCCTACGCCGCCAATCACGTCTACGACGTGTCGCTGCCCGGCTGCAGCGGTAACGGCCGGGTCTTCGTTGGGCAGCGCAAGGACGCCTTTGCGGTGAACCTGGGTGAAATCTTCGATCTGGTGAACCTCGCCAATCCACTGGGCGCTCGGGACCAGGGCCTCGACACCCTGGCTGACGCGAACGTGACCTCCTTTGCCCTGGAAGTGCCCACCGACTGCCTGACCGGCTCCTCCCAGACGGCCGGCGGCGATCCGGTGATTGGCGGCTGGACGACCGCCAGTATCCGCCAGGCCCAGGTCGTCAATCCGGCCCCGACCCGTAACGGCAAGGGTGCCAGCGTCAAGGGCGGCGCCTACACCCAGGTCTCCCGACTGGGCATGCCGCTGGTGAACGAAGTGGTGATTGGCCTGGCCGACAAGGATCGCTTCAACGCCAGTGAACCGGCAGACGACAACCAGTTTGCCACCTACGTGACCAACCCGACCCTGCCCAAACTGCTGCAGGTGGTCACCAGCGGCGCCATCCAGGAACCGCAGGTGTTCCCGAGGGTGGATCTGGTGGCCGCCTTCCTGACCGGCCTGACCCTCAAGGACGGCGGTGGTTCGGTGATCTTCTCCAACCAGCCCGCTGGCGTGCAGCCAGCCGACATGTTGCGCCTGAACACCGCTATTCCGGCGGCCGACCCGGACGTGAACAACCAGTCTGATCTCGGCCTGCTCGCCAGCAGTCCGGATGCCACCGGTTTCCCCAACGGCCGTCGACCGGTGGATGACGTGGTGGACATCGCGCTGCGCGTAGCCATTGGCGCCACCCTGCCGTTCTTTGGCGAGACCGACCCGAACAGCGGCGCGCCGCTGACCGACGGCGCCGTGGTTGACCGGTCCCAGCTGCTGGATGGCTTCCCGTACCTGGGCACGCCGATTCCCGGCTCGCCCACAACGCCGTAACCGGAGGTTGCCATGAAAGCGATTATGACTTTGATCGCTCTGTCGTTGTTGGGCCTGGCAGGTTGCTCCAGTAACCACGACAGCGACGACGACAATAACGCCGAGGTGGATTTCACCGCCTTCGTGAAGTCGGAAATCAAGAACACGCAGGATGATCGCGACGCCGTAGACGTCAACGACGTGACCTTTTCGTTCAACGATCAGGACGACCCCGATGCCTACGATGACATCCTGCAGTAACACCGCGTCTGTTGGCCGCCTCCAACGAGGCAGGGGGCCGGCCAACCCTCACCCCGCCCCTCCGGGCGGGGGCTTTTTCGCACTCCTGTTCTGTCTTTTCTTCGCACCGGTCTGTCTGGCGGCGGCCCCGCCATTGGAGCCCATTCCAGCGCGGACGGTACTGGTCAACCTGCCGGAGACCGGCGTGTCCGCGGCGCCCACGAGCCAGAGCGCCGATGCGCTGGCCGCGGAGGTCCGCCACCAGTTGAAGGCGGCCCGCCAACAGGGCGACCCGCGTTTTCTGGGCTACGCCCAGCGCGCCCTGGACCAGTGGCCCACCGCCCGGCTGACGCCGGAACTGCGTCTGCTACGAGGCAGCCTGCGCCAGAGCCTGCACCAATTCGACGGGGCGGAAGCGGACCTGAAAGCCGTGCTGCAGGCGCAACGGTCCGGTCCCCTGCGCAGTCAGGCCTGGCTGACGCTGGCCAGTATCCGGCTGGTCCGGGGCGACTATGCCGGGTCCCGACAGGCCTGCGAGGCGTTTGCCGACGACTATCCCGGCCTGATCGCGGCCAGCTGTTTCGCCCAGGTGGACGCCCGAACCGGCCAGGCCCGCGCGGCCTATGAACGATTGTCCCGGGCTGTACACCAATCACGTTCTACCCGCGATCCCGTGAGCCGCGCCTGGGCGGAAGGCACCCTGGCGTCACTGGCGGCCCAGCTCGACCTGGATGCGGCGCAGACGCACTGGCGGCGAGTCCTGGTGATGGATCCCGGCGATCTCTACAGCCGCGCGCTCTACGCCGACTGGCTGCTGCAGCAGGATCAGCCGGAAGCGGCGCTGGCGCTGACCCAGGGCTACGAGCAAGTCGACAGCCTGGCCGTCCTCAAGGCGATCGCCCTGAAACGCAGCCAGCAGGACGACCGGGAGTTCGAGCAGCGCCTGGCCCAGCGCTTCGCCGAGGCCCGGTGGCGCGGCAACCTCCTGCACAAGCGGGACTACGCCCGTTACCTGCTGGATGTGGGCCAGCAGCCGGAGGCCGCCTTCCACTACGCCAGTCTCAACTGGCAAAGCCAGCGCGAACCGCTCGACACCCGCCTGCTGCTGCGCGCGGCCACCGCCGCCGGTGAAACATCGGCCCGACAGGACCTGGTCGACTGGCTGGCCGACAACCACCAGTCGGACGCACGCTATCCGGAGACCACCCCATGACCCGATGGTTGGCAGGACTGACCCTGCTGTTTGCAATGGCGGGGCCGGCCCTGGCCCACAAGGCCAGCGACGGCTTCGTCTACCTCGACACGTCGACAGAGCCGTCGCAGTTGCGGATCGACGTGGCCCTGCGCGACCTGGCGCTGGTGGTGCCGCTTGATGCCAACGGCGACCGGCAGGTCACCAGCGACGAGCTGAACCGGGCCCGGGGCGACATCACTCGCTACCTGGAACAGGGCCTCCAGCTCCAGGCCGGTTCGCGGAACTGCCGCCTGGTGGGCCAGGATTGGGGCCTGAGCCGTCACAGCGACGGCCCTTACGCCGCCCTGCGCTATCAGGTGCGCTGCCCGGCGGATGCCGCTCCGGACCAGCTGCGCTACGATCTCCTGTTCGAGGTCGACAGCCTGCATCGCGGCCTGATCCAGCAGACCGATGGCGACCAGGAACAGCTCGCCGTGCTCGGCCCGGACGACCATGCCTTGTCCCTGGATGCCGCCGGGCGCAGCTGGTTCAGTGTGTTCGCGGATTTCCTGCAACAGGGCATCTGGCACCTGCTGCTGGGCTTCGACCACCTGCTGTTCCTACTGGTGCTGATCCTGCCCGCCACCCTGGCCCGCCACCAGTCGACGCGCGATCCCAAGATCCTGCGCAGTCGCCTGTGGGAACTGGCCGGCATCGTGTCTTCGTTCACGGTGGCGCATTCCCTCACCCTGGGCATGACGGTGCTGGGACTGGTCCATCCACCCAGCGGGCCGGTGGAGATCATCATCGCGCTCTCCATTGCCGTCACGGCGATCAACCTGCTTTTCCCGGTCCTGGGTCACCGGACCTGGAAGATCGCCTTCGGATTCGGGTTGGTGCACGGCTTCGGGTTCGCCAGCGTTCTGGAGGAATTGACTCACGGCACGTCAGAAAGGGTCCTGGCCCTGGCCGGCTTCAATCTTGGGGTGGAGGCCGGGCAGCTGTTGATCCTGGCCGTGATTTTCCCGCTGCTGTATGCCATCAGCCGGTATCGCCTGTACCAGCGCGCGGCGGTTCCGGCCATCGCCCTGGTGGTGACCGTGATCAGCCTGTATTGGGCCGCGCAGCGGTTTGTGGCGTTGCCGATGATGTCTTGAGGTAGGTGCGGACGTCACCGGTCACGTCAGGTTGCCTGTCCGACGTGACCGGAGCCCGTTTAATGACGGTACGTGCCCGTCTGGCGTGTCAGTGAAGGTTGCGCATCTGGCGCGGATACAGGGCCGCGCTGACTTCCGGCTCTTCCAGCAGGTCGGCCAGCTCCCGGTCCACTTCGGTTTCCTCACCCTCGTCCGGCAACGGCTCGAACAGTGTGTTCAGCCAGGCGGCGACGGTCGGCACGTCGTCCCGGTCGTAGTCCGTCGACAGGGCACCGATTCGCTTGAAGCCGATGATGCGCTGGTGCCGGGGATCGCGAATCTGCTCGAAGCCACGCCAGTAGACCCGGTCCCGGGTATGCAGCTGCACGAACAGGGTGTCGATCGGATCCGGTGCGTCATCCTCCTTGGGTTCGGGGTCCGTTTCGCGCTTGTTGCGGATCGTGGTCCAAGCCGGATAAAGCACGGCCACCGCGTCCGCTTCGACATGTTCCCGGGCCGCGCGCAGGATCAACGCCCAGCGGGCCTTGTCTGCTTCGGTTTCCAGGGACTGGATAGGCAAGTCGTAACTCTGATCTGAAGACAGGACGATAGCCATCATGGGAGCATCCAGCTCTCCCATCGCTTCACCCTGTGCGACAGATACCAGTTCGTCGATCGCAATCGGTTGCGGATAGTTCATGGTACGCTCGCCTCCTCGGTGCCATCAGGGTAGGGGGAGACACTGGACACAACTGCCTGTCCGGCGCACTTACGTTAGACAGGCTGTCTATTCAGTGATCGCCTCGGGAGTCGGGCAACTCCCTCCTACAGCATAGCGTGTCTCTCCAAAAGGTTAAACGTGGAGACGACCGGGGCGGATCACAAGGTGTCCGCCGAAGAAAGTGCGTCGTAGCGATGCCACCAGGGCAAAGCCGCTTCCAGCTGCCCCGCCAGTTGAAACAATGTGGCCTCGCCTCCGTGGGGTGCGCCGAACTGAACGCCCACCGGCATGCCCTGCACCGTCCAGTGCAACGGCATCGACATGGCCGGCGTGCCGGTGAGGTTGGCCAACTGGGTAAACGGCGTGCGCGCCAGGGACTCCAGCGCCAGCTGATCCACCATGCCACTGTGATGGACCAGCCGGCCGGCCTTGAGCAGCAGCATGAGGCGACTCACGATCTGCAGGTGCGCCGGGGTGTCCAGCTCCCCGATGCGGGCCGGCATCTGGCCGGTGGTCGGGCACAGGTAGAGATCGTAGGTTTCAAAGAACAGCCCCAGGGCTCGGGAGAAGTCGTTCCATTGCTGGCGCAGGCGGACGTAATCCGGCGTCGGCAGGGTGCGGCCCAACATGCCGATCAACCGAGTATCCAGTTCGAAATCCCGGTCGTGGGCGCCGTATCGCTCCGCCGCCCGTGCCATCGCCGCGGAGACCTCGCCGAAGTACAACGCCAGGTAACAGCGGGCCAGGGCCATACCGTCAAAGTCGGGGCGAGCGTATTCAATCGTGTGCCCCAGGTTTTCCAGGGTCTTGGCGGTGCTTTCCACCGCGTCGATGCACTCCTGCGCCACGTCGCCGCCGTAGGGCGAGTTGGTGAACACACCAATCCGCAGCGGGCGCGGCGTCTCGGTCACCTTATCGGCATAGGAGCCCTCCGGCGAGGCGATGGTAAACGGATCACCCGATTCGGCGCCAGCCAGGTAATCCAGCATGGTGGCGCTGTCCCGCACGCTGCGGCTGACCACATGATCGGCCGAGGCGCCGGTCCAGTGTTCGCCCATGCCCGGTCCAGCGGATACCCGCCCGCGGGAAGGTTTTAGGCCAAACAGACCGTTATAGGCGGCCGGGATGCGGATCGAGCCACCACCATCGTTGGCACCGGCCATCGGCACGATGCCGGCGGCCACGGCGGCGCCGGAACCGCCACTGGAACCGCCTGGCGTGCGTTCGGTATCCCAGGGGTTCAGGGTCGGACCCCACAACCGGGATTCAGTGACCGCCTTGAGCCCCAGCTCTGGCGTCGCGGTCCGCCCCAGGATCACCAGGCCCGCTTCCCGCGTCCGTTTCACGTAGGCGGAATCCCGCTCGGCAATCTGGTGACGCAGCGCGCGGCTGCCGAAGGTGCAGGGCTCACCGGCCTGTTCCTGGGCAAGATCCTTGAGCAGAAAGGGCACGCCGGCCAATAGCCCGGTGGTCGATGCAGGATGTTCCAGCGCCGCGCTGAACTGGGCATGGCAGATGGCGTTGAGGGTCGGATTCACCGCCTCGGCGCGTTCAATGGCGGCGTTGATGATTTCACGGGGCGTGGCTTTCTTGCGGCGTACCAGATCGGCCAGTCCGACGGCATCGAACTGCAGGTAATCGCTGACATTCATAGGCATCCTGACCTTGGGTAGTGGCATGTCACCGTGCCCGACAAGCATACCCCAACAGCGAAATAATGACAGGCCGTTCAGCTATTCCAGTAACGCCTTGATTCGGGAGGTGAGTTCACGGTCGTCCGGTGCCACTCGAGAAGGGTAATGCCAGACCTCGCTCCCCTCCGGATCGATCAGGTATTTGTTGAAATTCCAGCCCGGCGCGGCGCCGCTTATCTCGGCCAGCTTGCGGAACAACGGATGGGCTTCCGGACCGGTGACGGACTGCGGCGCGGTCATGGGGAAGGTCACACCGTAGTCGACGAAGCAGATTTCGGCCGTCTTGGCTTCGTTGCTGGCTTCCTGGCGGAAGTCATTCGACGGGACGCCAACGATGGTGAAGCCCTGATCCCGGTAGCGTTTGTAAAGCGCTTCGAGCCCCCGGAACTGGCCCGTGTAACCGCAAAAACTGGCGGTATTCACGATCAGCATGGCGTGGCCATCCTGCAGGTCACACAGGTTGACCGTCTCCGTGGAACGCAGACGGTTGATGTCCACATCGAGCCAGTCGGGACAGGCCGCTGACGCCAGCCCCGGCAACGCGCCGATTGCCAGGATGATCCACAGCTTCAGAGTGTACGTCATGATGATTCCTCCCTGACTCCAATACGCTGCGAGAGCCGATTCAGTTTCACGTCCCGCGCCTTCGCCGACAGTTGCAGCCAGCCGGTCCTGCGGCCAAAATCCGGAGACCGCGCCTTTCAACCTCATGCTTGCGGTGGAGCGTTTCTATGCCGATGCGGACAGTCTGCCTGTCGCTTTTCCTGATTCTGTTGTCCGGCACCGGCCATGCCGAAAAACTCAAGGACTGGACGTCCGTCATCCGGGAATCGCCCTATTGGGAAAGCCAGGGCGTCTACCAGAACATCCTGACCATCCGCCGCTGGATACTGGAAAGCAGCGGCTATTGCAGTGAGACCGAACGCCATATCCTGTTTGACCGGCGCGGCCAGTTCCTCGGCTACATGGAAAACGCCGACACCCGCGAAGCCACCCAGAAGAAACTGAACGCCACCCGCCGACGGATGGCGCAAGAGGGCCGTAGCGAGTACTGGGTGGCCGGCGGCCCCGAGACCACCGGCTATCCCTTTGCGCTGGCCTGCGACCAGCCTCACGTCAATATGAACGAGGCGATTGGACGTTACCTCGGCACCGCGCCTGACGATCGCCTGTGGGGCAGCTGGGACGACCTGACTGTCGGCAACGCACAGAAACCCGAATCCCTGCACGCCGCCCTGTCCTATGTCTACCAGACCCGCCGTAACCAGCAACGGCTGGATCTGCCGGCGGAAATGGACCGCTATCTCGCCGGCCAGTTGCTGATCGAGAGCGGTGCCCAGCAACAGGCCCACTCGGCCGCCAACGCCCGCGGCATCATGCAGCTGTCCGATATGGTGCTCAGTGATTGCGGGATTGGCCCGGAAAACTACTGGCATCGGCTGGCGCAACTGGACTGCGCCATGCGCCTGACCAGCCAGAACGCCCGCAACCTGCGGCCGGTGTTCGACGCCCGCTTCGGCAACCTGCCCAGGAAAAAGCGCGACCGGCTCTTCACCTTGTTGCTGGTACAGGCCTACCACGGGGGCGCTGCCCGGGTGGAAACCTTGCTGGATGACGACGAACTGTCCCAGCCGGCGGCCTATTTTTCCGCCAACCACGAAAGCTACACCGCCGGCGATATCGCCTTCGGTCTGGTGTTCCACAACCTGGGACGGAATCGACTGGGCCTGTCATCCCTGTATTATGTCGCCGATGTGGAACTGGCCGGTGCAGCCCTGTGCAACCAGCCCAAAATGAAGAACGACCCGCTTTGCGCGGACTGACCGGAGACTCGCCTTGGCGTTGCTGTACCTGCCTGACGCGCTGAGCCCGACGCTGGCCGGCCTGCTGTTGGCCACCTCGGTCCTCACTTCGATGATCACCGCCGCCCTCGGCGCGGGTGGTGGTGCGCTGTTGCTGGCGCTGATGGCGCTGTGGCTGCCGCCGGCCGCCATTATCCCGGTCCACGGCCTGATCCAGCTTGGCTCCAACGCCGGACGTGCCGGCCTGACCTGGCGTCACATCGACTGGAAAGTGATTGCCGCGTTCCTGCCGGGCGTGCTGCTGGGCGGGTTGATCGGCGGTCTGATGCTGGTCCATCTGCCGGCCGCCGTCTGGCAGATGGCCATTGCCCTGTTCATCCTCTACCTGTGCTGGGGCCCGTCGCTGCCCAAGGCGATCCTCAGCCCGCTGGGCACCTTCGTCGCGGCGTTGGCCACCACGTTCCTGACCCTGTTCGTCGGCGCCACCGGCCCGCTGGTCGCGGCCTTCGTCAAACAGATCCACCGTGATCGCTTCCGGACCGTTGCTACCTTCGCCTGCGCCATGACGCTCCAGCACAGCGCCAAGGGCCTGGTGTTCGGACTGACGGGCTTTGCCCTGCATGAGTGGTTGCCGTTTATCGCGGGGATGATTGCCTGTGGCTTCCTGGGGACCTGGATCGGGCTGCGGTTGCTGATCCGCCTCAGCAACCTGCACTTCCAGAAATACTTCAACATCCTGCTGACGCTGCTGGCCCTGCGCTTACTCTGGCAGGCGGCTCGCACGGCCGGCTTTTTTTAATCGTGAGGCCCGCCGACGCTGGCGCCAGTCCTCAATAAAGCCATTCACCGCCAGGGCGGTCAGGATGATCGCGCCGCCGGCGAATGCCAGAGGGCCGGGTATCTCGTCGAGAAACAGCCACACCAGAAAACCGCCGATCACGGTTTCCAGCAGCAGGAGCAGGCTCACTTCCGCCGCCGGCAGGTAGCGGGGACCGGTCTGGATCAGGATACTGGCTGCCGGCAGGAAGCAGATACACAGCAGGAGGATCCGGCCGAAGTCGTGCCAGCCGGGCCACTGTGCGCCACCAAAGCAAGCGGCCATAATGCAGATGAGCAGGGCACCGAAGATCAGCATCAGGCTCATGTCTGCCTGCGGCCGGGAACGGGCCACCGCCAGATTGGAGGCCAGCGAAAACGCCGCAACGCCGGCCATGATCAGCCCCAGCGGCTGTCCCTTGCCCATCTCGCCGACGGCCATCAGGGTGGCGCCGCCAATACAGACCAGGATGAGGACCCAGGTTCGCAGGGGCAAACGCTCCCGCCAGACCAGCCACGCCAGCACCGCCGCAATCACCGGGGCGGTATTGAGGATGACCAGCACGTTGCCCGCGGCGGTGTGCTTCATGCCGGTCACAAACCCCAGGGTGCTGCCGGCAAACGCCACGCCGCAGTAGAGCCCTCGCCGCCCGCACGCGCGCATGGCCGGCAGCAGCTGACTGCGGTAGCGCAGGCTGTTAATCACGGCAAAGCTCAACGCCAGCAACAGCCCGCGCCAGAACAGGAATACCACGGGCGGGACGCTGGTGGATTTTACCAACAGGGCATCGGGCGACAGGAACAGAACCCCGAGACCGGCAATCAGGAAGCCCTTGGTGCGATCAGACATCTCAGCCATGCCACCCGCCTGACGACATGGGCTTGCCGCTTGTTTGCGGGCAACGCATCAGGTGCGGACCGTTTCCGGCGACGGTGCCATCGCCTCCTCACCATAGACCACCACCCGATTCCGTCCCCGGGCCTTGGCGGTGTAGGCCGCTTCGTCCGCCCGCGCCATGACCGTCTTATTGGTGGTGTCGTCGGTGCGGACATCGGTCAGGCCGATGCTGGCCGTCACCCCGTAATGGCGCCCGTCCTGTTCCAGCACCAACGCCTCGATGCCGGCACGCAGCGACTCGGCAATGCTCTGCGCCCGGTCCAGACCACAGGCCGGCAGGATCACACCAAACTCGTCACCCCCCAGACGGGCGACCACGTCCGATTGACGCACCCGGCTGCGCAGGATGTCGGCAATGTGGCGCAGCAGTTCGTCACCCAGCAAGTGACCGCCGTTGTCGTTGACGGGCTTGAAGTGGTCGAGGTCGATCACCATCAGGACCGTCGGGTTGCTGTGCTCGGCCGTCTGCAGCAGCTGGTTGCCCAGACTCGTCGAAAACGCACGCCGATTGACCAGCCGGGTCAACGGATCGTGACTGGCGTCCCAGGAGAGCTGGGCCTCCTGACGCCGGCGTTCGCTGTCATCACGCAGGACAAAGACGAACTGGTCCGCCCCCTGCTCACTTTCCAGGCGAAGCATGGTGAGCTCCACTTCCAGGCTGTCACCCCGCGCGTTGGTCAACACGGCGTCCAGGCCGGTCACCTGGGGTTGTTCGCGAAACTCGCCGAAGCCCCAGGGTTCACCATCGACCGCCACCTGCACGATATCGAACAGGTTGCTGCCAACCGGCGAGGCATGGGTACCGATGAACACCTGCGACGGCGGATTGGCAAAGCTGATAAAGCCCAGGCTGTCGGTCAGGATCACGCCCTCGTCCAGCACACCCAGGATCCGTTCGGCGCGGGTTCGGGCCACCCGCAGCTCGGCTTCGATTTCCAGCTCATGGGTGATGTCCCGAACCACGGTGATGGTCCCCAGTGAGCGATCCGGCGTCTCGATCGGGGCCGTCATGCTGGCGACCCAGATCACCCGGTCCGTGCGGATGTCGTAGAGTCGGTACTGACCCTGGAAGACTTCTCCGCTGTAGAGAACACGGCTGCGATCTTTCAGCACCTGCGCCCGGTCTTCCCGATAAATACCCTGCAGATAGTGCTGGCCCCGGAGGCGCTCAAGGGGCTGTCCGAGAATCGCTTCCAGCGCCGGATTGACGAACTCGATACGGCCCAGCACATCGGTTTGGACGATGCCGATGGGCGAGCGCTCCGACAGCGAACGGAAGTAGGCTTCCTGCTGCTCCATTTCCACCCGGGCAGCTTCCCGTTCTTCCCGCACCTGATTGAAAGTCGTCACCAACTCCCGGATCTCGTGGCCACCCCCGACTTCAATCGGGGCGTCACGCAATCCCATGTGGCGGGCCTTGATCTGGTCGGTCAGTTGCTGCAACGGATTGAGCAACTTGCTGAACAGGCGCAGGGACAGTGGAATGAACAGCAGCAAAAGCCCCACGGCCACCCAGAACATGACGTTGGACAGTTTACGGATCGGCTCGAATGCTTCCCGGGTGGGGAGCGACACGGTGACAAACCAGGGCGCCTCATTCAGCTGCCGGTAGGCCACCAGCCGCTGTTGCCCGTTCGCCATGGGAGCCAGAGTGACCCCTTCTTCGCCCTCCCGGGCCGCTTCATGCAGGGGGTTGCCGTCACTCAGCTGTCCCAACTGGTTTTCCTGGCGGGGATGGATCAGGACAAAGCCAGAGCGCGTGCCCATCCCGACGAAGCCGGTATCACCGATTTTCAGGCTTTTGAGATCCCCAAGAAAACTGCGCTCGTCGAGATTGATCGTCCCCGCCAGGATACCGATCAGCTTTTTTTCGTGATTGAACAGCGGCGCGGTGATCGCCACGATGGGAATGCCTTCATCGCGGGAAACAAAGGGCTCGGAGATCAGCGTGGTCATCTGCTGGCCGGTCATCTGGAAAAACCGGCGATCGGACACATCCAGACCTCGCCCGATGCCGGCTTCGGGCAGGGTGGCCTGTATGATTCCGGAAGGATCAATCAGGTAGAGGCGGTGGAACAGGGACACCAGTGCCGCCTGGCGGTTGAGGATAGGCTGGGCCCGGCTCAGCAGGCTCTCCTCTTCCATCGTCAGGTTCCCGGCAACGCGGGTCATCGCATCGAAGCGCTCGGCCAGCTTGGCATCCACATCACCGGCGATCAGGTCGGCGTGAGTCGCGAGTTGGACCCTGGCTTGACTTTCGAGCTCCGCCTGCCCCGCGGAAATACTCACCAGTGTCGCCAGAAAGACAATCAGGACGACAAGCAGGACCACCACGCCAACTGCCCGGTTCTTGAGACTGTCGAACCAGCGCCGGATCCCTTTGATCAACAATTTTCCTCCGCCCGTCCAAAACCACTACGTGTCATGCATGTATACCGACCGCTTCAAAAAATGCACCCGGCAACTATCTTTGTAGTCTAACAGACCTGTCATGACCTGACTGTCTTCAACAGGTAGCTAGACCTAATAATAATCGTTATTATTTGCACTTCAGACTCAATGTGCCGAGGGTTCCCATCGTGCCG
The DNA here is from genome assembly GCF_003789045.1 of Marinobacter sp. R17. Lineage (NCBI taxonomy): Bacteria > Pseudomonadati > Pseudomonadota > Gammaproteobacteria > Pseudomonadales > Marinobacteraceae > Marinobacter > Marinobacter sp. R17. Next base: position 84,181 of record NZ_RHGZ01000021.1, read on the forward strand.
GATTCAAACGCCACTACCAGCCTCGCCGGACAGTTCGGTCCACTTCACCAGTTGCTTGATTACGGCGGCCCCGTCATGGGGGTGCTGCTTGTCCTGGCTCTGATCGGACTGGCGACCTTTATTTACGCCATCCTGGTGGGCGTCCTGTTTGCACCGCGTGCCAGTCGCACGCTTCGGGACGCGGTTTCCCGGTGGGAACAGGCACCCGGTCATCCTGTGATTGAAGAGGCGGGCCAGACCCGTTCCGGACTCGATCGTCTGAACCCTTTGCCTGCCGTTGTCGCCCGCGCCATGCAAGGCGTGTTGAGTGGCGCCACCGAAACCCAGCAGCGCGAGACCGTCGCCCGTCTGGCACAGCGAGCGCTGCAACCGTTCGAGTCACCGCTGAAAATCATCGAAGTGATCGCCGCCCTGGCGCCCCTGCTGGGCCTGCTGGGCACGGTCATGGGCATGATGGAGGCGTTCAGCACCATGGCATCGACCGCCGGCCGCGCCAGTGCCAGCCAACTGAGTGGCGGCATCTACCAGGCGCTGATGACCACCGCTGCCGGCCTGGTCATTGCCATTCCGATGGCGGCCATGGCAGCCTGGATGGAATTCCGCCTGCGCCGACTGAGTACCCAGATGAACGACCTGCTGGTTCGCGTGCTGTCCGTCACGACGGAGGCTGAGCCCGAAGAGGACTCAGATCCGGTGACCCAGGCCGAGGTCAAGCAGGTCAACCTGACAGAGCGGGAACGGGAGAAGCGGTTCGCCCATGCAGCTGGTTGAGCCTCGCCCCCACCGGCGCCTGCCCATTCGGATGACGCCGCTGATCGATGTGGTCTTCATCCTGCTGGTCTTCTTCATGGTCACGTCACGCCTGGCGCCGACCAGTCAGTTGCAGCTGGACAACGACACCCGCGCCTCCGCAGGCAGCGACGGCGACCCGGTGCCCAGCCTGATGATGCAGTCAGACGGCCGCATCCAATGGGGCGACCGGGTGGAGACACCGACACAGATGGCCCAGGCGCTGGCCAGTGCGGGTAAATCCGAAGTCAATCTGGAGACGGACGGGCAGGTGCCGCTGGGCGACTTCACGGCAGGCCTGACCCGGCTGCAGGACGCCGGCATCACCACCCATTGGCAACGTTCGCCCGGTAACGCCTCATCCCCGCAAGAGTCGCCATGAACCCACTGCTCCCGAAACTTCAGGACATCGACAACCGCACGCTGCTTGATCGTGTGGAAGACGCCATGCTTCCGCTGATCAATCTGGTCTTTCTCTTGCTGCTGTTCTTTATCGTCGCCGGTCACCTGACGGACGACCCCTTGCCGGCCTTGCCCGGTACCGCCCAGGAAGGCGAGAGCAGTGCCCCGGCGGCCGACCTGGTTATCAACGGTGATGGTCAATTACGCGTACACCAGTCTCCGGTCAGTCGCGAAGAACTGGCGAGTAAACTACCCAAACCCGATGCCGACAAGCCCCTGCGTATCGCAGCGGACAAGGGCGTAACCATGGACGATCTGGAGTCGGTATTGCGGCTGCTGGAAAAAGCCGGCTACCGCAAAGTGGACCTGCTGACGGAGCCGAGTCTGTGAGTCGAGTGATCCGGTCCGGCATTGCCCTGTTTGCGATTCTCTGTGCTCTTGGTGCGGGTTATATCCTGGCTCGCTCTGCAGACGACATTCCCGTTCCCAAAGGCAATGGAAACGTCACCGCCCAGGCGGTGATCAGCCTGGATCTGGCGGGCATGAAAGCGCAAACCGACACCGCTGCGAAAACGGCTGACGCCAATAAGCCCCAGCCCACCCCGGAACCTGAGGCGGCACCGGCGCCCAAACCGGAACCACCCAAGGTGGAACCGAAACCAGAGCCCAAGCCTGAACCCAAACCGGAGCCCAGGCCAAAACCTGAGCCCACTCCGGAACCGAAACCAACGCCCAAGCCGGCACCTAAACCAGACCCGAAACCTGAGCCCAAGCCCGAGCCGAAACCGGTCGCCAAGGCGGGGAAGACACCCAGCCAACAGGCGCCAACCCAGGCGACCGCTCAGTCGGCAAAAACCGCCAATTCCGCAGCAGACGCCAACAAAGGTGCATCAGACCAGCCCAGCCAAGTACAGCTGACGGCGGGTCGCTCGGATGCGGAGGACAGCTACCTGTCCGAGCTCAACCGGCATCTGGCCCAACACTACGACTATCCTCGCCGTGCGCGCCGTCGTGGGCAGGAAGGCACGCCGGTCGTCCACTTCAAGTTCGGGCGGGACGGTCACCTGATCTCTGCCACGATCGAGAAAAGCTCCCGCTTCCGGATTCTTGATGAAGCCGCTCTGGAAATCATTCGGTCCAGCGCACCGCTGCCGGCTGTTCCCGATGACATGAAGGGAAACAACTTCTCTTTTACGATCCCGATCCGGTATCAACTGCGCAATTAAGCAGCCCTAAAATTTCGCGTCATGTATCCCTCCAGCGCTATCGCGAGCCTGGATCGAAGCCCTGGGCACCCTCCGCTTCCGCAGCGGGACAGGACGTCCCGCGCCGCATCCGGCGGTCAGGGATGACCCTCGGAGGCGGCGGAAGCGGAGGGTGCCCAGGTCTTCTGGCTGGAGTCCGGTTTTCCTGGTACCACGCTCTGAACTGGGTTGTTCATAAGACTGGATTCTCGGGGCGGAAGCGGGGCACCGGCAGGGCTTACGCCGTCTGGGAGCGCCTCGGCAGAGTCCAGGCTGGGGATGAAGCGCAAGGCGCGCGGCGCGCAAGAAGCGAGGCATACCAATAGGTAGGTGAGCGGATGAGCACCGCGCAACGCCGCGATTCGCCGCAGAATGGGCTCTGCCGAGGTGCTCAGAGGGTCATCCATGGCCGCCTAATTGGGTCGGAGACATCCCTGTCTCCTGCTCCAGCCCTGCCGATGCCCCGCTTCGATTGAGCTTTGGCGGGTCGTCGCTTTTGGCGATGTTCCCTATTCCTTTCCCTTTTTCTTATTTCTTCTCTTCGAGCAAGATCTTGCTCACCCAGCAAGATGTGGCCCGCCGGGAGCCATTGTTTGCTTGGTGTTGGGGGTTGGGTTGTGGGGAGTTTTGGTTAGTCGACTGTTTTCGTTGACGTTTACGGTTCTGGCACGGGACTTGTTGTATGGGACTGTCCTTTTCTGAATGGACTCACCGTTTTCAATTGTTTTTCCGTCAAGGAGCAGACTATGCCAACCCCATGTTATATCAGCATCGAAGGCCAGACCCAGGGCAACATCACCGCCGGTGCCTT
>NZ_RHGZ01000022.1:0-84462 GCF_003789045.1 Marinobacter sp. R17
TGATTACCAAACACCGGATGAGGTGTACTACCAACAACCCATGACCCTGGCAGCTTGAACCGGGAATAAAACTGGATCAGAGCTTAACCGCACCTTCAAGCTGTCCAACTGATGGGGTCCACCTCACGGCATCGACGGGATACCTGTCTGCAATCTATCAACCTACTCTGGCGACGTTGAAAAATTCCTAGGGATTATTGAACAGCGTGCGGCCAGTGCCTAACCAGTGCAGGCACGGCGACGCCCATTACATTGCGCCTTTGGCTCCATTCCATGGGCGCGCATGCTGCAGGCGTTAAGTTCTATGGATGGCATCGATACAAGTTTCGTAGCGCAGTTCAAAAATCTTCCATCAGAGCCGCCAATTTCGCTCAGGGGAGGCGATGCTCTCGACGAACACAGAGAGGTGCCTGCGTATGAGCCATCTATCGATAAGCTTTCGCCAGATTATCTAGAAACTTACTTCTGGGGCATCACATATCTGGACGCTATCTCTTGGCGCTATTACCTGCCTTATCTGCTGGGTTATGCGATTCAGAAAGTTAGCGACCCAAACTCTAATGCAGTTGATCATTTTCTATCTAATCTCAGACCTCCCGACCGACAGCCACCTCGATTTGGCTCACTTTCTTCGGGTGAGCAGAGCGTAGTGGTGTCGGTACTCGAAAAGCTCGCTTTTTCGGAGGAATCTGTGTGGCAAGACCAAGCTATAGTCGCACTAGAAGAATATTGGGGGCCGGGGGCGTTGTACCGGTAACTATTAAAAACTTAACAAGTCACTGTTGCGGACTGCCGGTGCTGCGCACCGTCAGCCCCAAAGCTCAGCGTTATGGCTACAAGGAAGTCGAGTGAAAACGAAGGTTTATCTATCCATTTTTGCCAGCCTCATACTGGCAGTCCTTGTCAGCGCACTCGGCGGTTCTTTTGGCAAGGCACTGGCAGAGCACGTAACCAAAGAGACTGCTGAATTGGCATTGGATGGCAGGTCAATATCAGATCTTTCCCGAGAAGAAGCCAACGCGTTGATGCGGGATCCGGAATTTGGCGACCGCTTGGTCGCAGCGAAGAAAGAGGTAACTGACGAGTACTGGTGGTATTTCGGCGCGAACTTCGCTATCCAAATATTGCTAATTCTCGTCATTTGCTTGGTTTGCGGAAAATATGTAATTCATACGGTGACCAAGCATGCGAGGCCATAACCAGGCGGTCAACCGGACGCCAAAAGCGTGGCGCTTTTGGTTCCCTCCGCTGCGCTCCGGCGCCGGTTACCATCAGCGTTAGGTGTGTATGGATACCATAGTCATCGATTGCCAGAATGTCAGAGATGAGAGCGATTTCTGGCAGTTATACGTGGAAATAGTGCGTCCTGAAGGTGCGGAATTCTTCGGTAGAAACGTCTCCGCTTTCTGGGATGCGATTTCCGGGGGCGGGCCAGGTTGGCCCGGCGATGTGAAGTTGCTGTTCGTTCACGCCGAGACTCTTTCGTCGATCAATAGCGGTAACCTTCTCCGCCGATTGCAAGGGTCAACTAAATTGGACACCCACCCCCAACAACTAAATAGAGGACACCCACCCCAAAATCCAGCACTATCACTCCACTCGAACAATAGCCCCAGCCTCATCCACTCTAACTGGCCTAAAAAATCAACCAATCAGCGCCAAACAGTCACCAACGGGTCGCTAAATCGGCAAAGATCGTTTTTTAGACAAAAGCTATCCAGTCTCCCCTCAAAGAGGGCAGACATCATCAAGCAAAGTGGGAACGGTTAAACGGTCGCTATCCCAACAGCACTTGGCAACTGCCAAGCCCAACGGTCCGTCGGTAACCGAATTGCTGGCAGGCAGCCTTCAGGCTGAAGGCTGTGCCGACCAGCCCCTTGAAGCGGCTCTCAAACCGGCGACTCATGTAAAGCCAGTGTTGAGGGTCTATGGCGAGACGTTGGAGGATTGGAGGTAGCGCCTCGGGAATATGGCCTTTCTTGTCGTCTCGAAGCTGGCGGCCGGTCCAGTCCACCAACTCCAGGTAGTCCTCTAGCCGGAAGGGCAAACCGGTCGGCATGTCTTTTCGGGGGTAACCGGCAAACGGGAACAGCCCCCTGGGCTGACGGTGAGCCTCTCGAAGGTACTGTCGCACCCGGGCTCTGACGGAGGTGAACTCGCTTGCCTCCGGTGCCCTGGCGATGCCGGCCCGTATCGGATTGAGATCGACGTACGCCAGGCAGGCAGCAAGGGCCTGCTCGTCCAGCAAGGCCTGTGACTTGAAGCGGCCCTCCCAGAACCGGCCGGTACAGCCGTCCTCAAGGTTGGCCCGCCGGGCAATATCTTCATTCAGGCAGCGCATGAACCAACTGATGTCGTGCAACCGTGCCCGCCAGGTCTCCGCCTGCTCTTCCAGTTTGCGCTGCTCGATGGCGCGCAAGGGTTCGCCCCGCAAGTAGCGTTGGCTGAAGAGAGTCCCCTTGAACAACTGGTGCCACCGCTCGATCGTTGTCCTCAATGACCACTGCTCCGCTTCCGCCTGGTTGATGTGCAGGACCACATGGACATGGTTACTCATAACGGCATACGCGCAGACGTCCAGGGCGAATACGGTCGCCAGCTTCAATAGTCGAGATTCAATCCAGGCTCTACGGTGGGAGAAATCCTGCCCCGTCAGCGGATCCTGGCCGCAGAGGAAGGCGCGGCGGACACAACGGCTGACGCAGTGATAGTACGGTGTCGCTTCGACAGCGACCTGGGCGTTCCTTGCCCGGGGCATTGGCAGATCCTTTCCTTATACACTGTGTGAACGAACAGTATCAGATGTCGTTCGGCCAGACCATGGTTGTGGTAGAGGTTCTGGCCGAATCAGTTTAAAAATAGTGATTTTAATGTATTAAAAATACCTTCATAGAATAAAAAATAAACCTACTCGTTGCCGATGTTTAAAATTTACTTTAAATTGGCAGTATGAATACCGTTAGAGCCTCAAAATTAAACAAGCTTTTAAGCACGCAGCCCAGAGGTATCGTGCTCTTATCCGCATGGCTGGCTGAGCAGGGCTATAGTCTGGAACTGCAAAAGCAGTATCGTAAAAGCCAGTGGTTTGACTCTATCGGCACTGGTGCTCTCGTGCGCTGCGGCGATCAGCTGGACTATCTGGGCGGAGTCTACGCCCTGCAAACCCAGCTTGGCCTGTCAGTGCATCCGGCAGGCAAGACAGCCCTCGCCCTGCAAGGCAAATCACACTATCTGGAGCTATCGGCTAAAAAAGCCCAGCTCTTTGGTAGTGCCGGCGAGAGCCTCCCGCTTTGGTTTAAAAAGCACGATTGGGGGTTAAGCGTTGATTGCAGGCTGAGCTCATTCCTGCCCCCTGAGCTGGGGATGGTGGACCATGAGCATAAGAGCTTCACGGTCAAAATATCATCGCCAGCCAGAGCGGTGATGGAATGCTTGTATATGGCGCCTAAATCCCAGCCGCTTGTTGAGATCTACGAGCTGATGGAAGGACTAAATAACCTGCGTCCGGCCAGCGTTCAAAAACTGCTGGAGAGCTGTCGTTCGGTCAAGGTCAAGCGGCTGTTCCTTTATATGGCCGCAAAAGCCGGTCATCAGTGGCTGGACTATCTCAATCTGGACAAGGTGGATCTCGGATCAGGCAAGCGCGCTATCGTGCCTAACGGCGTTTATGTCTCCAAATACCAGATCACCGTGCCAAGGGAACTGGAGGCGCACCTATGAACGAAGCCTATAAAACGTGAAAACCGGGACGAATTTATTTTCGTGACTAACGCAGTCACAGGGACACATTCCCCCCTCCCCTATCCTGCAAAAGTGCTCCTGCTGCGGGTGTTAGGTCGTAAAAATGAGTGACAAAGACGACGAATCAGGAAAATTAGGCCATCTACTTTCTGCGCTCATCGGGTTCGCGGCTTTCGCAGCATTCGGCTATGAACTTCTCAAAGGGATGCTTGGTGAGGAAATTACGTTCAACTCGTCAAAGTATGGAATCAGCGCGCATGGGCTACCAGCTGTAGCCATGATCAGCTCTATCTGTATTGGTGGTCTTGTATTGTTTATCGCCGGTGTGAGGGGAATTCTTCGTTAGTGAGTGCAGTAACGAAAGGAAAACCGGGACAGACTTATCTTGGTGGCTGTCAGTCCGCAAAATAGTTTTGTGCCGGTTTCCGGGCGAGACAGACTCTTAGTTAATCATAACTCTCGGTACGAACCTCAAACCCCATCTCCCGACAACGCGGCGTCAACGCATCAATCATCCCGGAGTGGCCACACAGATACACCAGCGTGTCCTCCGGATGCAATCCAGCCTCCCGAATGTAATCTTCCGCTAGCGAATCCACCCTGCCCGTGCAGCCCGACCAGCCGGCATTACGGTTTTCATCCGGCCGACTAACAGTGGCCAGGTAGCACACCCGATCCGGGTGGGCCGTGGCCAGTTGGGTCAGCTCGTCGTCGTAGCCGAATTCGTCCTGATAGCTGGTGCCTTGCAGGACGTGGAAGCGGTGTCCGGGATCGGTCTTCTGGAACGCATTCCGCAGGATGCTGATGAAGGGGTTGATGCCGGTGACGGTGGAGATCATGAGGTGATTGGCGAACCGGCTGTCGAAGCGTAATCCGCCTTTGGGTTGGCCCAGGTCGACGGGTTGGCCGATCGTCAGGTTCCGCATCTGTTCGGACATTCGCCCGCCCGGGACAAGCTCCACGAAGAATTCCAGTTGGGGTTCGTGGGGCGCGGAGACGATCGAGAAGCTGCGCCGCACGTCGCCTACGCCCACCTTGACCGACTGACCGGGCACGAAGCGGAAGTCCGTCGGGCGCGGGACGGTGAAGCGCACCAGATCGTCGGTCACGGTCACGATGTCGCCGACGGCGGGATGGGCCGGGCTTTCCACCGATGGGGTTTCGGTCGTACCGGAAGCGGCTTCGCCTTGATCGGCGGAGATCTCCGGCACCACGCCGCCCATCTGGCGCCCGGCCCATTCCAGCAAACGGGACGACTGCGCCCAGCGGCGTTGATGGATGCGGGACAGCATCGACTGCAACCCCGCATCCCCACTGTTCCGGCGGAACGCGTCCAGGCTGTCCAGATCCTCCAGTGTGGCCTGGGCGAGCTGCCGGGCCCGGCGGATGTCGGACGGGCTGGCCATGGCGGTTTACTTCTTCCGGACCAGCGTGCAGATCGCGCCCGGCTCCTCCACCCGCAGCACCAAGCTCTCGCTGGTGAACATCTGGTGATGGATACCGTCGTTGGACGAGTAGCCGGTCATCAGGTCCTGGCCGATGATGATGCGCCCAACCCGCGCATCCACCAGCACGGCGCCCTCGATTTCCGCCTTGAACACGCCCAGTTCGCACAGACGCTTGAGGTGCTCGAGCTGAAGCATGTCGCTGCCTTCGTAGCGGCGGAACAGCTGGTTGTACCAGCTCGGGGGCAGCGCCAGGGCGTAAGGCCCATGGAAGCCTTTTTTGTCCAGCTCGTCGACGGCCGACAGCACGTCGTTGAGTGCCTGCTCGACCTTCGTCCAGTCGGCGGACTTCACCTCGTTGCGGCCTTTGGCGGTCATCAGGCCTTCCAGACCGAAGTCCGGCTGGCCGTAGTAGATGAACTCTTCCTCGCGCCGGGCGACGGCTTCGGCGGCGTCTTCCACCGAGCGCAGGTCCAGCGGCTGGCCCATGGCTTCGTAACCCTGGATGCGGCGCACGCTGAGGCCGAAGCTCTTGCGCAGCATCGGGATGGCGACGGAGCGGCTGAGCACGGCCCCGGCTTCATCCGGCGCCGGTTGCCGGCAGTAGCCTTCTTCGCCCACTTCGATGGCGGTCAGGCCGACGCCGTAGGGGCCATCCACTTCCAGGAAGCGACGGCCAGTAAGGATTTCCCGCGCCGCATTCACGGCCGTGGCGTCGATCTGTTCCCAAATCTCCTTGGAGAATGATGCATTGTCCCGGTTGAGGTAGTTCATGCCTTGGACTCCCCCTTCATCTTGCCAATGGTGAAATTGCTGAGTGCCCGGCGATCCCCGTTACCGACCGGGGTTTCCGCCAGGTCCGACTCCCCTTCCTCGGCTTCCAGGATGGGCTTGTCGGTGTACAGGTAGATGTCCATCTGCTTGGCAAAATCCGGGCTGTTGCGGCGCAGCCATTCCAGCACCATGCAGGCGTGCTCGATCTCTTCCCGCATGTTGTGCAGGAGCAGGCCTTTCAACTCCTCGTCGCCGCTGGCGTCGGCCCGCTGCTGGTACCAGTCGACGGCTTCCAGCTCTTCCTGGACTGACACCAGGGCCCGATGCATGTCCTTGGTCTTCTCGGACAACATCTCCATGGGTTCATGGTAACTCTCACTCGCTCCGGCCATTGCAATCTCCTTTGTGAGGATCCTCAACAAAAGTGGATGACTGTCATCAGCTTAGCTCTTATTCAAGACCTTATGGCACTGAACGCAGATTACAAGGTGACGCAGGCGACTTATCGCCCGGACCGGGAGGGGGAAATCGAGGAAGAGAACGAACAGGGAAAGCCCGGACGCCGCCTTACAGCAGCGCCAGGGTGAGACCGACGCCCAGCAGGCTGCCCAGCGTCAGCCCAACGCCGGAGACTTCGAGACTCCACTTCAACGAGGCGTCGTTGGCGCGGTAGCCGGTCAGGCGCTCCATGATCAGGGCGTTGGCCGCGAACGGTGTTCCGAAGGCCGTGATGGACCAGCCGGAGACCATGGCGACCGCCAGCCCCAGCAACGCCTCGTGCGGCCAGATCGAGCCGAGGATGCCGCCGGTGAGCGTTCCGATCACGATCGGGTTAACGCCCATCAGGCCTGCCACGAAATAGATCCAGGGCACGCAGGCCGCCAGCACCGGCCAGCCCCAGTCCGGCAGTTGGGCACTGCCGTGAATGTGTCCCAGCACCACGCCGCTGATGATGGCACCAATAAACGCCGAACCACCGACAATGGCCAGCTCGTTGCTGACCCGGTCCATCGGGGCGATCGGCGGGTGTTCATCGCGCAGCCAGGCCTGTACCCGTGCGCCCAGCACGACGGCCAGACAACTCAGGGTCACCGCGTGGGCGTAGCTGACGCCCAGCCCATGACTGAGCCCGAAAACGCCCGCGCAGATGCCCAGGATCAGGCCGCCAAATCGAAGCCAGCTGCCAGCGCCGGCGGGTTGGTTGCGGCTGAGCGGCTGACTGGCCGGTTCCGGTTCGCGCCAGATCAGCCCCAGGAAAATCATCACCACCGCAAAGGGAATGGCCACGGCCATCAGGGAGGCGCTTTTCAGCCCCGGCAACAGCGTCAGGGTGAGCACCACGGAAATCGACAGCGGCGAGAACGCCGGCGACGTGCCGAAGCCCCGCAAGACGGCCCGGGTCGCGTTGCGGGTGGCCGGGGAATCGCCGTCGCCACGAATCCGCTCGCCCACCAGGCTGCCCACCACGGCGACCGATCCGAAGTTCAGCGGGATCGACACCAGGGCGGTACCGAACGCCAGGCTGAGATAGCGGCCCGTTGGCCGGCCGTCGAACAGGCTGACGGAAATCCGCTGCAGGTCGCGGGAGCGCCCCAGCACCGTGGACAACAGCATGACCGCCAGAATCAGGCCCGCCAGCCGCGTGACGTTGGCGATCGCGTCGCCCACCAGCGCTTGATCCGCCACCAGCGCATAGACCAGTCCGGCACACGCCACCAGGAACACGCCCTGCGGCACCCGGCGCATCTCCCCCCAGCCCAGGATGACGACGATGGCCACGGCAACCGCGCCGACATAGGTGGCGCCGGGCAGGAATGCCAGGACAGCGGCCAGCAAAGCCAGGTAGGCGAGAATAGATCGTAGACGTGGCGACATGGCGGGTCCTTAGGGAGCCTCAGGTAAAATGAAGGGCCATTGTAAGCAAGCTAAGCACCCCTCGGTATGCGCAATTATGCGAGTACCGTGAACGGGATACGGGTTGCGCTTCCGGCCGTTGCCTCCGGAAAAAAGCGCATTGAACAATCATTCAATTTTGCATCTGTCAACATTGAACGCCCGTTCAATGCCCCGTACCCTGCTTCTGATCCCGACTCCTACAAAAGGATAAGACGCTCTCGAAAAGACGCATTCAGACTGGCTAGAAGGAGATTCCATGCCTAATGCAATCAAGACCACGGCCCTGACTCTGGGCCTTACCCTGGCCACGGGGCACGCCCTGGCCGATGTCTCGGTCGAGCGCGGACCGACGCCGCTCAGGAACGGTGACGCCAAAGCCGCGCAAGACATCCAGCTGCGTAACGACCATCTGGTCGCCTCCATTGCCGTCGACTCGGCACCGCCCTGGGGCGTGGCGCCCGGCGGTATTATCGACGCCGCACCGGTTCACGACGGCAAGCCGGCGCGGGACAAGGTCTCGCTGATCGACTTTATCCCCAACAACTGGTCCAGCTGGCCCACCACGCACCAGGATTTCACCATCGTGGAGAACGGCCCGGAGCGCGGCGTCGTGAAAGTCCAGCGGGACTGGGAAGGCGTGGAACTGACCACCACCTACACCCTCGAAGCCGGTGCCGATCAGATCCACGTCGTCACCGAGATGCTCAACGACAGCGACAAGGCCTACAAAGACATCCTCTCCGGGTATGTCATGTGGCCGGACGGCGGGCACCTGTTCGGACCGGCGGGCATGCACGGCACCGAGGAAGGCCCCACGGACGCGGCCTTCGCCGACTGGTCCGCCGCCTATGACGAGGACTGGGGCTTCGTGCTGCACGCGCCGTACATGAACTACATCGACTACGACGCCCGCGACCTCTACAAGAAACACGATCTGGCACCCGGCGAGTCCCGGACCTTCGAGGGCTGGGTTCAGGTCCTGCCGGACGGCAGCATCGCGCGGGCGGTGGAATCGGCAATCCAGCGCAAGGGCGTGGCCGCCGGCGAGGTGTCCGGCGAGGTGGAAACCGCCGATGGCGACACGGTGGCCGATCCCGTCGTCGTGGTCGAGAAAAACGGCAAGCCCTACACCTGGGCGATGGGCCACGATGGCCACTACGACCTGCAACTGCCCACCGGCGAATACCAGCTCTACGCCACCGCACGCAGCTACGCGGACAGCGCGCCGGTCGATGTCATGGTGACGGCCGACGGCCAACAGACCGTCGACTTTGACGGCGTTAAAGCCCCCGGCACCGTCCACTTCAACGTCACGGATGCCCAGACCGGCGAGCCGCGGGACGCGCTCCTGAAGATCAAGGAAGGCCAGAAACCACTGGTTGGCTTCCTCGGCAAGGAAACCTACTTCACCGATCTCAAGCGGGTGGGTCAGCGGGAAATCCCCATCGCGCCGGGCGACTACGTGTTTGAAGTGGCGTATGGCGAAAACTTCCTGAGCCAGCCGACCAACGTGAAGGTTCATGTCGATTCGGGCGAAACCACCGATCAGGCCGTCACCGTCACCCAGACCACCGCACCGAACGACCGTCACTGGTATTCGGCGGACATGCATCATCATTCCGATGTACTGGACGGCTTCACACCGCCGGAATACGTCATCCGCTCGGAGCTGTCCGCCGGGCTGGACCTGATGCTGTTGCTGGATCACGACACCACGCGCAACCTGCACGAGGCCGCAAAGCTGGCCGCCAGCCGTGACGTGCCGTTCATCCCGTCCATCGAGATTTCCGCATCCTGGGGGCACTTCAACCCCTACCCCATCGATCCGGACGCGGACTACCGCATCAACTCCGGCACCGCCTCCATCCAGGACATCGTGGGTCAGCGGGAAGCCCTGGGCGCGGAAGCGATCCAGATGAACCACCCGTACATCAAGTACGGCTACTACACCAACGTGGAGAACGGCACCGCCACCGGCGGCTACTTCCCGCGGTTCGACCTGATGGAAATCAACATCGAGGGCGAATACGAAAAGACCCTGCACAAGGCCTGGGATCACTGGAGCCACGGCGAGCGGATTTACCTGAGCGCCGGGTCCGATGTGCATGACGTCTGGCAGCACCGTTCCGGTGCCGTGCGGGCGTATGCCCAGGTGCCGGGTGCGGTGGACGCCCAGAACTTTGTCGCGGCCCTGCGAGACGGCCACGCGTTCGTGAGCTTCGGCCCGCTGATCTACCCGGATCACGCCTTCGGCGATGACCTCACCTTCAAGCAGGGGGAATCCACCACGCTCGGGTTTGATCTGGAAGCGGCCAACGGCCTGAAATCCATTCAACTGATTGGCCAGGGCGGCCAGGTCGTGGACGAGCAGACCTTCGACGACAGCCCGACCCAGGGCCGCGCCGAGTTTGACATCACCGTGGACGAGGATACCTTCTACGCGGTGGTGGTCGAGGACGCCGACGGCAAGAAGGCGTTCTCCAACCCGATCTGGATCGATGCCATGGAGCACCGCCCGGCACCGGCGGAAGAGAGCTGATCGAAACCGGCCAACGCTGGGGCGCATCGCGCGCCCCAGTGTTCAACCTGCGGTCCTTCCCCGCAGCCGATATCACCCCATCGCCCATTGCCAAGCCCCCGCCGCACACCTAACCTGAAAGCTCCGTCCATGCTTTCAGGGAGGTCCCCATGCCACTGACGCCGTTTCACCTGGCCATCCAGGTCCGGGATATCGCCGAAGCCCGTGAGTTCTACGGCGGGAAACTCGGCTTCCCGGAAGGCCGCAGCTCGGACCACTGGATCGACTTCAATGTCTTTGGCCATCAGGTGGTGACCCATCTGAACCCGGCCTTGGGCAAGGACGGCAGCGTGCAGGCGATCGCCAATCCCGTCGACGGCCACGGCGTGCCGGTGCCGCATTTCGGTGTGGTGCTGACGTTCGAGGACTGGGAGCGGTTTGCGGAGCAGACGCGTCAGGTGATCGACCGTTTCATCATCGAGCCCTACGTCCGCTTCCAGGGCCAACCCGGCGAACAGGGCACGCTGTTCTTCTCCGATCCCAGCGGCAACGCGCTGGAGTTCAAGGGCTTCCGGGACATCGACAGCGAACTGTTTGCCCGTTGATGCCGTATCCTGACGGGACACGCTTGACCACACGACCACGCCCGATCACAGGATCCCGCTCTTTTGCGCACCTATTCCGATAACGACTACCCCGCGAACCACAAGCCCGACTGGCGTGTGATCGCCAGTCTCTGGCCCTACCTGATGGAGTTCCGGGGCCGGGTGATCCTGGCCGCCGGCTGCCTGGTAATCGCCAAGCTGGCGACGGTGGCCACGCCGATTGCCCTGAAATACATCGTCGATTACCTGGATGCCAGCCGCTCGGGCAATACGGTGCTGTGGATTCCGGTGATGCTGGTGATCGGCTACGGCCTGCTGCGCTTCGGCGGCACCCTGTTCAACGAGGTGCGCGATGCGGTGTTTGCCCGGGTGGCGGAGCGCGCCATGCGCCGGGTGTCCCTGAAAGTGTTCGAACACCTGCACGCCCGGGAACTGGCCTTCCACCTGGACCGCAAGACCGGCGGCCTGGCCCGGGACATGGAGCGAGGCAGCAGCGGGATCAGCTTCCTGCTGCGCTTCACCCTGTTCAACATCGTGCCGACCATCCTGGAGATTGTGATGGTGGCGGGCATCCTGTTGGTGGCGTTCCGACCGGCCTACGTGGTCGCCATCATCATTGCCGTGGTGGTCTACGTGGTGTTTTCCATCAAGGTAACCGAGTGGCGCACCGGCTTCGTGCGGGAGTCCAACGCCCGGGACAACGCCTCCAACGCCCGCGCCATCGACAGCTTGCTCAACTACGAAACGGTCAAGTACTTCAACAACGAGACGTTCGAGGCACGGACCTACGACGAGGATCTGGAAGCCTGGGAACAGGCCCGGCTCAAGAACCGGTTATCCCTGGCCACCCTCAACGCCGGACAGGCCCTGATTATCGGCGTGGCGCTGATCGTGATCATGGGGATGGCCGTCGGCGATGTGGCCAGCGGCGCCATGACGTTGGGCGATTTCACGATGGTCAACGCCTACCTGATCCAGCTGTTTATTCCCCTCAACGCGCTGGGGTTTGTGTACCGGGAGATTCGTCAGGCGCTAGTCAACGTGGAGCGTCTGTTCGGTCTGCTGGAGCAGACGCCGACGGTCACCGACGCGCCGGATGCCCAACCGCTGGCGCCCGATGGCGCGGAGGTTCGCTTCGAACACGTGGGCTTCGCCTACCGCCCGGACCGGCCGATCCTGCGGGACATCGATTTCACGATTCCCGCGGGCCATCGCGTCGCGGTGGTGGGTGCCAGCGGTGCCGGCAAGTCGACCCTGGCGCGCCTGCTGTTCCGCTTTTTCGATGTGGACAGCGGCGCTATCACGATTAACGGCCAGGACATTCGCCACGTCACCCAGGACAGCCTGCGCCGGGCCATCGGCGTGGTGCCGCAGGACACGGTACTGTTCAACGACACGCTCTACAGCAATCTCGCTTACGGTCGCCCCGGCGCCGATCGGGACGACGTCTACCGCGCGGCCCGGCTGGCGCACCTGGACCGGTTCATCGAGAGCCTGCCGGACGGTTACGACACCCGGGTCGGCGAACGGGGCCTCAAGCTGTCCGGCGGCGAGAAACAGCGGGTGGCCATCGCCCGGGTGATCCTGAAGGATCCGCCGCTGCTGATCCTTGACGAAGCCACGTCGTCACTGGATTCACTCTCGGAACAGGCGATTCTCGGCGCCCTGGATGAGGTCAGCCGCAGCCGCACCACGCTGGTGATCGCCCATCGCCTGTCGACCATCCGCGACGCGGACACCATCCTGGTGATGGATCAGGGGGAGATTGTCGAGACGGGGACTCACGCGTCGCTGATCCGGGCCGGTGGACTCTACAGTCGGCTCTGGCACCAGCAGCATGAGGATACGGAGACGGACCGCCCGTCCGCATCGATGGAAGCGGCCGGCCCGGCGCCCAACCGGTCTCAACCGAAGTAGTAGCGCAGCATCTGGGCGACGATGAGCAGCGCCATCAGCGGGAAGATCCACCGCCGGATGCGGCTGAAATCGCGCCCGTCACTGCGCGGCGCGTACTTCTCCACCAGCGGCACCAGGACGAACAGCGCGCCAAACAGCACCGCCAGGATAATCAGCAGGTTGGTCATGAAAACGGTCTCCCGTATTCGGGACGGTCAGGATCGGGCACAAACGTTGCCCTGCCCGATCCATTCCAACACGCCGCCCCACAAGGGTAAAGGCTTCCGAAGGCGCCAGGTTGACCCGGCTTACTCGTTCAGCCAGGCAATGGCCTCTTCTTCGGTGTGGAAGAATTTCAGATCCCCGGAAATAAACCAGGCGGCGATCTTGGCCAGGTGATCCCGCCAGCGCTTGTCGCCAAACACCGCAATCTTGTCGAACTGGTTGCCGTGTTTCAGGCCCAGGTTGAAGTCGTCCCAGGCCGCGCGCAGCTCCCAGCCTTCCAGTTCGGTGGCGTCGAACAGCGCTTTGACGTGGGGTTTCTCCACCGCCGCCAGGGCCGAATCGATCATGGGTGTGATGGTCTGATAATCCTCGTGGGTCAGTTTTCCCTGGGCCTTGAAGGACAGGAAAAACTGGTCCCCCACCCGATCGATGCCAATGGCCAGGCCGTGTCGTTTCATATCCATCGATGTGTTCTCCTGCCGTCACGAATGAAAGAGCGATCTGATATTCAGACTGACAGGAGACGGAAAAGTGCGCCTTGATTCAGGACAGGTTCTGGTGGGATGGCCGGACCGGCCAGGCCTTCAGGCCCGCCGGTCCGGTTCGCTTCAGACGGTAAAGCGGCGGGTGCTCGAGGACAGCCGGTCGGCGTATTCCGACAGGCGCTGGTTCTGGGTGCCCAGCTCGCTGCCGATGGCCTGGGTTTCGCTGCTCTGCTGACGAATCTCTTCCATCTTCTGGGCGATGTCGTCGGTGGTGGTGGAGATCTCCTCCACGGCGACCACCACCTGATCCATTTCCGCATTCAGCGTCTGGATCGACTCCGTGACCGTGCCCATGGCACCAGCGATCTGACCGGCGCTTTCCTCGCTTTCCCGGGCCAGCTTGAGGCCGTGCTGGGTGAGCGAGTCCATGTTGGCGGTCTGCTTGTTGAGCTCGTCGATGATGCGGGTGATGTTGTCGGTCGCTTCCACCGTCTTGCTGGCCAGGGTGCGGACTTCGTCGGCCACCACCGAGAAGCCGCGACCGGCTTCACCGGCCCGGGCCGCTTCGATGGCGGCGTTCAGGGCCAGCAGGTTGGTCTGTTCCGCCAGCCCATTGATCACGTCGATGATACCGGTGACCTTGGTGCAGGACTGGTTCAGGCTCTGCACGCCACTATGGGTGTCCTGGATCAGGTTGGATAGACGCTGCATGGCGTTGACGCTCTCGTCCACAACACGCGCGCCGGACTGGGCAGATTCGTTGGCTTTCTGGGTGGACACGCCCACCTGGGAGGTGCGCTCGGCTACGTCGGTCAGTGTCACGGAAATCTGCTGGCTTGCGGTGGCGGCCTGGACGGTCTGGGATTCCACCGCCTCGCTGTTTCTCGCCAGGCGCTCCATGCTCTTGTCCAGCTCGCCGCGGACTTCGATCAGGTTGTTGGTGCTCTCGATGGAGTCCCGCATCAACCGGTTGATGTTGTCGATCATCTGGTTGGTGGCGGTGGCCAGCCGGTTGAATTCGTCCTTGTCGTTACGGCCGACATCGAGTTTGCGGGTCAGATCGCCGTCCGACACCCGCTGCAGCATTTCCATCACGCCCTGCAGCCGATTGACCAGGGTGCGGGAAATGATGAACAGGATCAGCACCAGAATCGGCGCGAAGATCACCAGGGCACCGAGGCTGACTGTTTTGGCCGACGACTCAGCAGAAGAGGCCTGTTCAATCGCCGCGGCAATCGGGCCGGTCTGGAGCGCTTCGTTCTGGGTATGGATCGCCTTCTGCAGCTTGTTGCCTGCGGCGATGGCGGCGGTGTCCATGGCGGCAATCGCCTTCATCCTGGCCGCTGCCTTGTCGAAGGCCTTACGGTATGCTGCGACCGTCTTGCCCACGACGCTTTCCTGCCAGTCATACTGCTTGACCATCAACTCCAGCCCCTTGACCGCATGCTCGGCAGGCTTGGCAAAGGACACATCGCGGTCCGCGAAATAGCCCTTCTGTGTCCGCGAGACTTCGGCAATGCTCTCATCGAACAAGCTGAGCTGCAGATCCTTGAGGCCGGCGTAGGCTTCGGAAAGCCCCTTGCGCAGGCCGGTCTCGTCGTTGAGGCCAAGATCCGAGACGTTGTCGATCCAGTCACGACGCTGCGCCACGTAGGTGTCCGCCGCACCGACGATCTGCTCGGCGGCGCTGACGATGTCATCGTCTCCCAGTTCTCCGGCGCTGTCCCGGAGTGCCTTTGCATCGGCTTCGAACGCTTCCAGCTGCTGCCTGGCGGCGGTCTGCTCGCCTTCCTTGAAGGAGGCCAGGTTCTTTTCGATCGAGTTCCAGTCAGTGAGCAGCTCACTGGCCTGGTTCTGGTAGCTGACCAGTTCGTAGGTCATTCGGTAGGACGACGACACCGAGGTAATCCCCCAGTAGATGGCCGCGCCAACCGCCAGAAAACCAAGGGGGGTAACAACAATCAGGGCCAGGAATTTCTGGCGCCACGACAGACTGAGATTCACCGGTATTCTCCGTTTTTGTTTTGGGTCGACGCTGAAAAAATCCGCGGGCCAGCAGCCACCCGGCCGTTTTCCAGGGACTTAATCGGTGGCTCAGTACAGAGCACCGCCGGATTCAGGTCAACAGAGTTGTGATCGATTTAACAATTCAATTCAAAAGATTTGCATTTGATTTTTGTAACTCGCGCCACCATCCATGATAAAACCGTTTAGTTTCCTATCGGCCGGCCCAGGCATTACTTCAGTTCCGACTTTGCCCGGATCAACACGAACGCCAGTGAACCCCGTTACCCGGCCGGCTTTTGATGAACGCCAAACACCAAGAGGTCCCATGAATCCAACCATTGAACTCCTACAATCCCACCGTTCGATCCGCAAGTTCACCGGCGAGCGTATTCCGCGCGACCTGTTTGAAGCCTGCATCCGGGCCGGCCAGAGTGCCGCCACGTCCAACCATGTTCAGGCCTACACCATCATCCACGTCGTGAATCCGGAAAAACGCGCCAAGCTGGCCGAATTGGCGGGGGGCCAGGCCTATGTTCACGACAGTTCCGATTTCCTGGTGTTCTGCGCGGATATGAAGCGCCCCACTGAAGCGGCGGCGCGGGCCGGGGCCGATGTGATCCGGGGGATGACGGAGCAATTGCTGGTGGCGAGCATCGACACCGCACTGATGGCGCAAAACATTGCCATTGCGGCGGAATCGGCGGGACTCGGGCTGTGCTACATCGGAGGCATCCGCAACAATCCGGCCGAGGTGAGCGAGTTGCTGGATTTGCCGGAAAATGTGTATCCGGTATTCGGGATGTGCCTGGGCTATCCGGATCAGGACCCGGAGGTCAAACCGCGCCTGCCCCTGGCGTCGATCCTCAAGGAAGACACCTACCAGGACGCAGGCGACGAGGATCTGGTTGCCGGCTTCGACGAAACCATGCGGGGCTACTACCGCAACCGCACCGGCGGCACCAAGGACACCACCTGGTCGGAGCAGCTCAAGCCGCTGTTCACCGCGAAACTGCGCCCCCATATGCAGGACTTCCTTCGGGGCAAGGGCTTTGGTCTGAAGTAAGACTCACAATCAGACAGGCAACGGCCTTCGCCGTTGCCTCAGGCCAAGTTTCCCAGCAACAGCCAGCCGCCAACCAGGACTGCCAGTGCCCCCGCGCCCCTGGCCAGCCAGTCACCGCCGGGCAGCACTTTCTCCAGCAGGACCAACACGGCCAGGCCGGCGATCACCAGCAGGTCCATCACCCCGCCCACGAACAGCAGTGCCATCAGCGCCCAACAACAGCCGACGCAGTAGGCGCCGTGCGTGACGCCCATGTGCAGGGCGCCGGACGATCCCGACCGCCAGTGATGGATCACGAATGCGGCTGGCCCACGACAGTGCGCCAGGCAGGCTTTTTTCCACGGGGACCACTGATACAAACCGGCAATGACCAGAACCATCCCGCTGAAGAGTCCGCTCTGGCTGCGCATCATGGGTGACAGGATCGCCCACTGCTCCAGAGCCCACTGCAATGCCGTGGCGGCGATGCTGAAGATCAGCCAGATCAGGACGTACCCGGCCGCGAACAGCAGGGTTCCCAGCCCGATGTCCGGCAGTCGATTGTGCAGGGCCACCCGCCGGTACAGGAGAATCATGGGGGTCGCACTGGGCAGCATCATCGCCATCATCATGATGGACCACATCAGGCCCATGGCCACGGCGTATGCCGGCGTCCAGGGATGGAAGGTCATCATTCCGCCCATGGCCATACCGACTTCCATACCCGTCGCCATGTCGACCAGATACCACCAGGACAGCACGACCACCGCGGCCAGCGCAGCCAACGTCAACACGGACATCCAGTCCAGCCGATGCGACAATGTCGCCGGCTCCGTCCGGAGCGTACTCATGACCGCCTCCGCTTACCGGAACACACCAGCAGGACCGATATCCAGCCGGGAAAAGTGACTGTGGCTGGCATCCAGCTCCAGCGGAATCGCCGCCCGCGCCGAAGTGTGTCCGCTGGCCACTTCGGCCACCGCGTACTCAAAGCCGTTGGGCAGGTCGATGCGCGCCCGGTGTTCCTGGCCGGTGATCGGATTGATAATGGGCTGACCTTCCGCCTCGATCATATCCCCCACGCGCACGGTAGCCTTGCGGGCATCGACGTCACCGTCGATATCGATGCGACAAAACACGGGATCGTGCATGTGGGTCAGGGTGCTGGCAAAGACGTTGAAGAAGGTCGCGCCGGGTTCGGACGTCTCGCCCGAGAGAATGGCCATCAAACCGTCGCGCTGGGCCTGGCTGGCGCGTTCATCGATAAAGGCCTGGGCGTCGCCGTTGCCTTCGTGGATCGCGCCGGGCCATTTGAAGGTGACCGCGAAGTTCAGATCATCCAGCCGGGTGTCGCCAAAGTGACCGTCCTCGATGTGGAAGGCGCCGAAGGCCTGGCAGTCACCCTGGGTGGGCCGCCCGTTGAACTGACAGGGGCAGCCGAAATCGCAGTTGCAGTTTATGAACTCAAAACCGCGTATTCGCCAATCGGTCTTGTCCATAGCCGTTACTCCTTTTGGGTAACGCCCGCCTCTGCAACAAGATTAAACGCACGAAAGCACCGGGAGCCAGCTTTGTCGGCTCCCGGCTTAGACGAATACGCAGCAAGCCATTCAGTGATAGATCAGGTGATTATCCCCGATCCGGCCCGATTCAATGGAACACCTGCCGGCGGATGGTTTCCTCGTCCTTGTCCACCAGATTTTTGTCCACGCTTTCGCTGACCATGCGGCTCAGCGGCTTGCTCAACGACTGGCGCAGGAGGCCCAGAAAATCCGGAGCCGCGACCAGCGCCAGGTGGTCAAACCGCCCCTGCTGGCGACCTTCTTCCAGGGTTTCGACGATATTGCTGGCAAAGGCTTTCTGCTCCTGGGCCCGGTAATCGGGTTCTTCCATCGGGTGCTGAGCCTGCCCCATCCGATCATTGGTGCGGCCGGGTTTATCAGTGACCAGCTCCTGCTCCTTCAGGCGGCTGTCTTCGTGCTCAAGGCTGGTGATTTCCGCCAGCACGTTATTGCGCTGTGTCGTGGCGAGGATGCGGGCATGGGCACTGTCCGCGACGACAATCCAGGTCTTTTCCATAAAGCCTCCTCGGCAAACCGTTGGCCGTGAATGTCATGACAGCCATGCCCGTGCGGCGGGCACAGCCCACTGCTCACTCTGACCCTACCGCATCGACGCTACCGGCTTAAAGGGCCCGTTGCCTCGCCTGACGAGACGGTCATGTGGCCGCCATCTTAAGTCCGACCTCACACATCAATTTCGTTCAATACGCGGGCGTTGTGGGCGGTCACACTGCAGGCCTGTCTGATCCGGAGAACACGATGAACCTGTCACTGATCCTGCCCATGTCCGCCTTCGCCCTGGCCGCTTCCATTTCGCCGGGACCGGTCAACATCGTCTGCCTGAGCAGCGGCATGCGCTATCGCCTGCACCGTGGCCTGATCTTTGTGACCGGGGCCACACTCGGCTTTATTGCGCTGTTCCTGGCGGTCGGCGCCGGCCTGCACTCGCTGTTGCTGCGTTATCCGGGTCTGAGTGAAGGACTGACCTGGGCCGGTATCGCTTTCCTGCTGTACCTGAGCTATCGACTGGCGCGGGACAACGGCCAGTTGCCGGAGACGGAGGAAGCGCAGCCGCCCGGCTTCTGGACTGGCGCGGCCATGCAGTGGCTCAACCCCAAGGCCTGGCTGGCGTCCGCCTCGGGAATCAGCGCCTACACCAACGGTTCGGCAACCGGCGAGCTGCTGTTGTTCGCCGGCCTCTACCTGCCGATTTGCTGGTTGTCCTTGGGAAGCTGGGTCTGTGCCGGCCGTTTCCTGCGCCAGCATGTGCGACAGCCAAAGGTGCTACAAACCATCAATCGCAGCCTGGCGGCGCTACTTGCGGGCAGCTGCCTGATCCTGATGCTGGACTGACGTGGTGACATACTGGCGGGGTGTCGCGGCGACCAGGCGCTTGAACACCCGCTGGAAATGCGGCTGGTCGGAAAAACCGGCTGCCAGCGCCGCATCGGCGATTGGCTGCCCCGCCTTGAGGGCCTGCTGGCCGAGCCGAATGCGCTGGTTGATCTGGTAGGCATGCGGCGTGAGGCCGAAGTGCTGTCGGAACGAACGGATCAGGTGCCCGGCCGTGCAGCCGGCCCGCTCACAGAGCTGCTCCAGGGTGATCTCGTCGGCGCAATGCTCGTCAATGTAGGCCGCAACCGCCTGCAGCCGCTCCGGCGGTGTGGCAAGCCGATCCGCGGTGGCGGACGAAGTTTCCGCCAGGGCCAGCATGACGTCAGACAGCAGATCGACCACCCGTGACTGCTTTTCCAGCAGTGTCGCCTCAGGCTGCAACAGGCACGCGGCCATGGCCCGGTAGCCGTCATACAGGGCCGGATCGCGCGACGTCGATGCGTCCAGATCGTCCCAGATCGGTGACGCCAGCAATCCCAGTTCGTGGCGCAACGCGGCCAGCCAGTCCTTGTCCACATAGAGCATCAGGTAGGCCCAGGGCTGATCGGCAATCGGGTTGCAAGCGTGCACCCATTCCGGGTTCATGAACACCAGGGTGCCCTCGGTGATCGCCTCCAGGCGATTGGCGTAATCGAAAGTGCTCTGGCCACCGGTGATCGCGCCCATCGACCACTGGGCGTGGGAGTGCGGCGCGTAGCACACCATGCGGCCATCCTCGACACAGCGCAGCTCCACATGGGGCATGCGGTCATCGCGCCAGAAAACGGGTTGGGCGGTCTTTTTCGGGTTCATGCGGGTGTCCTTTCCGGGCGTCCACCGACACCTGAATTCAAAACGTAACACATCTACGACAAAGGGGAGGATTTCCCTGTGCGCTCAACGCGCTATCATGTCGTCAATGTATGCTTTCGCTGAAACCCTGCTGGACCCATAAGAACGTCGGATAATGAGACGCGACATTCACATCGCTATGGCCACGCTGGCTGCCCTGCTGCTGGTGATCGCTGCGCCCCTTCGGGCGGACAGCATCAAGCGCATCGTCCATCCGGACGGGTCAGTGGAGTTCACCAACGTCAAAAGCGGCGGCAATGACCGTCGTGCCTCCTCCGGCGACCAGGTGGTCTACCGCTACAAGGACGAAAACGGCGTGGTGGCCTACACCGAGGAACGGCCGCAGAACGCCGACGTCCATGTGATCCACTTCTACTGCTACGCCTGCGACCCGAATTCCACGGTCGACTGGCACACCACACCGCTGTACCGTTCGCCGTATCGCTCGGAAATCCGCCAGGCCGCGACGACCTACGGCGTCGACCCGTCGCTGGTGCGCGCCGTGATCCACGCCGAGTCGGCCTTCCGGCCCGATGCGATCTCGCCTCGCGGCGCCCAGGGTTTGATGCAACTGATGCCGGCCACGGCCCAGGAACTGGGCGTGGGCAACGCCCTGGCCGCGGCCGACAACATTCGCGGCGGGGTCCACTACCTGGCGGAAATGCTCAAGCGATTCAATGGCGACGTGCGACTGGCGACGGCGGCCTACAACGCCGGCCCGGGTGCTGTCACCCGCTACGACGGTATTCCGCCCTACGCCGAAACCCAGGCCTACGTGAAGCGGGTCGGAATCCTGCGGGACCGGTACGCCGCCAGCCAGTGACCCGCGCGGAATACTTCAACCACCGGCAGTCCCGGCGGCTCCCTGCCCCGCTGCCGATTGCGGCAGCGGCTTTCCGGTCGCCTCCGCCACCGTACGGGCGGTGCGCTCAAACGTCAGGGCCAGGCGCTCGAACATACCCTCAATGATGGCCGTCTGCTGGTTGGGCTCACCGGCCTCTTCGACCGCGTGCAGCAGGCTGGCACTGGCATCCCGGAATTCGGGGTAAAGCAGGCCTTTCGAGCTCTTCAGGTAAGCGGTCGACAGGGCCTTCTGCCATTCTCTCAGGCGGAGGTCGACCGATGCGGAGCGATGACTCTGGATCAGTCGCCGCAGGCGGATGGAAACATGCCCCAGGTTGAGGCCGGTAAAGCCCAGGTCGGTCATATAGCGGTCGCTGGTGCCGGTGCCCTGGTCGAAATTGGCGATCCGCAACAGGCGCTCGCCCATCCGGCCGTTGAACCAGTTCTCGGGATGGTCGTGCTGGTCGATGTCCAGCAGATCCCGTGCGGTGGCGTGGATCAGGCGCCGCTGCAGCAGTTGGCTGTCCGGCGGCGAGATGAGCTTGAAGACCCAGTACAGCACGCTGATCCCCACGAACAGCCCCAGCGCGGTGCTGACCGCCGTATCGGCATGGAACGTCATGTTGTTGCTGGGTTGGGTAATGATGGTGAACGGGATGCAGAAGCCCAGTCCGTAAGGCAGCGTCGGCCGATTGGCCAGCACCAGCAGGCCCACGAAATACGGCCCGGCGAGGACCAGCACCAGAATCTCGAAATCGCCACTGCTCCGGGACAACAGCCCCAGCCCGAACAGCAGCGCCACGGGAATCGCCACCATGGCGCCGATCAGCACCCGTTGCAGGATGAAGGACAGCGCTACCAGCGAGAACCGCGAAAACATCACCGAAAACACCACGGGCATGATCATCAGCATGATGGCCGCCTGACTGGCGGTCTGGACCCAGACAACGGCCCCGATCAGGAACACCGCTGCGGTCCGGAAGCCGTTGACCGCACCCACCAGCGGATCCCGGTGGGTTTTCAGCCGAGGCGCATTGAGCAGCGTCTGGTCGCGGTTTTCCAGGGCATTGTAGGCGCGCAGCACGACCACCAGATCCCCGACCATTTCCAGCGACGTCTGGCTGAGCCGGGAAACAATGGCCTCTTCGCCTTCCTGCTGGTCGCGCAGCTGTTTCAGTTGGCGTCGGAGTTGTTGAGCGAGTCGATAGCCCTCTTCGTAGCTGTCGGTGTCGGCAATCTGTTTGAGCCGCTTGCGCATGAGGGCCAGCAACTCGGCAAACGCCGGCGACACCAGGTCCGCATGATTCCGCCGAAAACGCCCGATAATCTGCGTGACGGCCACCAGCGACAGGATCCGGTTGCACAGCAGGCTGGCCGCCCTGCCCCGCCCGGGGCCTTCCGGGCCTTCGTACGCGACCGCACTGGAGTCGTCGTTCACCGCCACCAGCGTTTCCAGGATCTGGTCGGCGTGCTGGTGGCGCTGTTCGTGGGAGCTTTCGGGATCCAGCTCGACCGTGATGTATTCCAGCGTACCGTTGATGGCCGAGCGGGCCTGGGCGCGCAGGCTGTCCTTCACCTTTACCGGCCACAACAGTTGGCTGACCAGCATGGCGCAGATGGCACCCACGGTAATTTCGCTGATGCGGGCCTGGGCAATGGAGAACACCGCCTGACTGTCGGCAGCACTGGCATTGGCCATGACCAGGATCACCACCAGCCCCGCGGTCATACCGGCCATGGCAAAGGCGTAGATGTAATTGGTGCTGTGGACCATGGACGCCGCTGCGGAATTGAGCCCGATCCACAACGTCAGGCACCCCAGTGCCAGCACCGGGTAGTCGGACAGGAACGCCAGGATCAGGATGCCCACCCCGCCGCCTACCGCCGACCCGACGATCTGGCAGATGGCCTTCTCGATCACCAGGCCGCTCTCGGGGCGAATCTGCAGGAACACCGCTGACACCAGCGCCCAGTAGGGCCGGTCCAGTTGCAGGTACATGGACACAAACAGCGCCAGGGCCATCGAGATCACCCCTTTGAGGGCGAAGATGACCGCACGCCGCTCCGGCATCAGCAACTGGGCGAGAACCGGGTGAAGCGCCATGATGGAGCTCTTACTCCTCGTCGCCGAGGTAGATAGACACCGTCATGCCGGCACTGATGTGCACATCCTCCGGCACCGGATCGAGGGCGATGTCCACCGGAATCCGCTGGGCCAGCCGCACCCAGTTGAAGGCCTGCTGCACCTGCGGGAGCATCTGGTTATTGCTGCTGGTGTTGCTGTCGGCAATGCCTTTCGAGATGCTGCTGACGGTGCCGGTCAGGGTCTCGTCACCGCCCATCAGCCGGATCCGCGCCTTCTGGCCGTCGTGCACCAGCTGAAGCTTGGTCTCCTCGAAATAACCGGTCACGTAGAACGATCCCGATTTAATCAGCGACAGCACCGCATTGCCGCGGGTCACGTAGTTGCCTTCGCGCAGGGTCAGGTTGCTGATGGTGCCGTCCTCCGGCGCCACCACTTCGGTCCGATTCAGGTCGATCTGAGCCGCATAGAGCTGGGCCTGGGCCAGGGTGTAGGCCGCCTTGGCCGACTCCGTGTTGATGCGGTAGGTGTCCAGATCCTCTTCGCTGATGGCCTGGCGACCGGACAGCTGCTGGCGACGCTTGTACTGGTGCTTGGCCAGTTCCCAGGCGATCCGCTGCTGCTCCACCTTGGCCTTGGCCTCGGTGATGGCGGCCTTGTAGCGGGTGTCGTCGATGTGGAAGAGGACATCGCCTTTCTTCACCGTCTGGTGATTACGGACCGCCAGGTCGGTGACCCAGCCGGACACGTCCGGGGCGATGGTGATGACGTCCGCGCGAATCCGGCCGTCGCGCGTCCAGGGTGAATACAGATAGTGGTTCCAGACCCAGGTGCCGGCAGCGATTGCAACCGCGACCACCAGCAGGGTCGTCCCTACACGTAACAGCTTTCCCATGTGTCAGGTCCATTTTCCGTACAGAAAGACAACCGCCGCCAGGAAGCAGACAAAAAGCCCGACGTCGAACCACGCTTCCTTCCAGATCAGTCGGCGCAGGTCCAACTGGTGAAGAACCAGACGGGCGAGCAGCGTCAGCGCAAACGCAATGGGCGCAAACACCACCAGCGGACTGAACAGCATTCCGCCAAAACCCAGTTCGTGCAGCATGGGCCCCTGGTCTCCTTGCTGGCCGGAAGAAAGAATCACCCCCTGCACCGCGTTTTCGGCGGCAGGGACTCCCCTGGAAGGATAGTCAACCCAGACGCCTCCCGGGGACCGGACACGTCTGCTCCCACATTCTGGCCGCTAACACCTTGAAATACCAGCTATCGCTTGAGCGGGGCGGTCCGTGATCTCCGCCATCGACCGGGTCTATTATGTCCTCCCGGCAGGCCAGTCACGCGTCGCCTGCCGTGTTTGCCCAGCAGGCCACATACTCCCCGTCGGGATCGTACTGCGCCGCCTGCTTATCAAGATTGAAACGTCTCAATCCCCGGGGATCGGCGCCCACACCGGCCAGGTACTGCCAGTTGCCGTAATTGCTCGCCACGTCGTAGTCGATCAACTGTTGCTCGAACCAAGCCGCCCCGTAACGCCAGTCGAGGCCCAACTCGTTCACGTAACAACTGGCCACCAGCTGGCGTGCCCGATTGCTGATGTAGCCGGTCTCACGTAACTGGTTCATGGCCGCATTGACCAGCGGATAGACCGTGTTGCCGCCACACCAGTCCGCAAACCGTTCCGCATCGAATTCAGAAGGCCGCTGCTGGCGCTGTGGGCCGTCCCGGTGAAACAGGTCGGCCCCGTGCTTCAGGGCGTACCAGTGGAAATAATCACGCCAGAGCAGCTCGAACCAGAGCCAGTAGGTGGATTCATTGCGGGTATGCACCTGCTCGTACTCCCGGATGGTTTCCGCCACCTCCCGGGCCGACACGCAGCCGTTGGCCAGCCAGGGCGAGAACTTCGAGGACGCGTCCCAGTCGTCCAGCGCGTTGCGGGTTTCCTTGTAGCGTTCAATGCCGTGGATGCCGAAGGTGAAGTGCTGGAGACGGTCGAGCCCTGCCGACTCGCCGCCGGTGAACGGCGTGGCATACTGCGGCTCGACAATGGGCGGGCAATCACCCCGGTTATCACGGGCAAATCCCGGCGGTGGCGGCAAGGCAGAGAGGGTACGAATGCGCAGGATATCGCTATGCTGGGCACCGGCCGCTTCCACCTGTTTGCGGAACCGGGAGAAGGTGGCGGGCAAATCCGCCAGCGCCATGGGCAATGTCCCTTCCGTCAATAATCCCAGGGTCTCGAACTCCCGGCACAACGCATCCGGCAGGGCGGCCTGGATGGACGCCCACTGGTCGGCCTCCTCGGTCCCCGGCTGGCGTGAACGAATCACCTGCTCGATGCCATGAGACGCCGCCAGCTCGGGGATAACCTGTTCCGGAGCACCAAAGGCGATGTGAAGACGCTGCCCCAAAGGCCGCAGGTTGCGCTCCAGGGCCATCAGGCTCTGCCACAGGAAACGCCACCGATGATCACCCATTGGCCGGCAGCCCCATCGGGAAGGAGTGAACCAGCGCGGATCCACCACGTAGACACACAGCAACGTGCCGGACCTGGACGCCGCAAGCAGGGCCGCATTGTCGTGAAGGCGAAGATCGCGGGTAAACCAGTAAAGGGTCTGCACAACGTTATCCCGAACAGCGGAGTGGTTTGTCTGATTACGTACCTCAGCCGCCACCGGATGGCCGTTCCTGCCGGATACGTGCGGCCAGTATAGGGGGACGGCCGGTGTGTTCGACACGGCCGGTTTTCAATGACCGCCATGGAGCCGAGTAATCAGCCTGTGGCAAGCCCCCATACCCTCCGGGAGACAGGCCGGTTATGGTAGCGGGACCGGATGACCAACCACGTCGGAGAAACAGGGCCCGATCATCCGGGAAGAATACGATTCTGGAGCATGAATGAACGACAACGACGAACAGGTGGTGTTGCTGGACAGCCAGCACCGCCCGATCGGAACCGCAGACAAGACGACGATCCATACGACGCAAACACCGCTGCATCTCGCCTTTTCCTGCTATCTGTTCAACGACGAGGGTGAGCTCTTACTGACCCGGCGAGCCCTGAATAAAGTGGCCTGGCCCGGCGTCTGGACGAATTCGGCCTGTGGTCATCCGCTGCCCGACGAGGCGCCCGCCGATGCCGTAAAACGGCGCTGCCGGTACGAGCTGGGCGCCGAGATTCGTGACGTCAAGATCCTGCTGCCGGACTTCCAGTACCGGGCCCGGGACGCCTCCGGCATCGTCGAAAATGAGTTTTGCCCGGTCTTTTCCGCCCGCTGCATCAGCGATCTGAACCGTCGGCCCAGCGAGGTGATGGATCATCAGTGGGTTCGTCCGAGGGATCTGCTGACGGCGGTCGCCGCCACGCCCTGGGCCTTCAGCCCCTGGATGGTGGCTCAACTGAAGCAGATGCAAGCGGCGGGCATCACGGCGTCCTGGTCCTAGTGTCCCGTCTGCAGGTCGATTTATTCCGGCGCCTTCAAAGGCGCTGTACCGGCGGTTTTCCGGGCCTCCGGCTGACCGGCCAGTTCCGCGGTGAGACGCTCCAGATCCTCGGTCTCCAGCGTTTCATGCGCCAGTAATTCCCGGGCGCAGTTTTCCAGCAGGGCGCGATGATCGGACAGCGCCTGGTAGGTTCTGTCAAAGACGTTCTGGACGATCGTTTTCACGGCCTCGTCAATCGCCTCGGCACTGTGCTCGCTGAACGGACGCTCACCCGGCGGAACGTACCCGCCGAGCAAATTCGGTCGCTCCGTGTCGTAGGTGACGCAACCGAGCGTCTCATCCATGCCGTAGCGGGCCACCATGCTGCGGGCGATGTCGGTGGCCTTGGCCAGGTCGTCCGCGGCGCCGGTGGATAGATGGCCGAAGATCAGCTTCTCGGCGGCGCGACCACCCAGCAGGACGGCGATCTTGTTTTCCAGTTCTTCCCGGGTCATCAGGAAGCGGTCCTCGGTAGGTCGCTGCAGAGTGTAGCCCAGGGCACCGATCCCCCGGGGAATGATCGACACCTTGTGGACCGGATCGACACCGGGCAGCATCAGCGCCATCAACGCGTGGCCCATTTCATGATGGGCGACAATCGCCCGCTCGCGGGCGTTGAGGATCCGGTTTTTCTTCTCCAGGCCCGCCACGATACGCTCAATGGCCTGGGTGAAATCCTCCATGGTCACCTGCGTGGCCCGCCGGCGCGTGGCCAGCAGGGCCGCCTCATTGACCAGGTTCGCCAGGTCGGCACCGGTGAAGCCCGTGGTCAGTGCCGCCACCTGCTCCAGAGAGACCAGCGGGTCCAACAGGATCTTTTTGATGTGGACTTTCAGGATCTGGACCCGACCCCGTTTGTCCGGCCGGTCCACCAGAACCTGCCGATCGAAACGCCCCGCCCGCAGCAGCGCCGGATCCAGGATTTCCGGCCGGTTGGTGGCCGCCAGCAACACCAGGCCCTCGCTGGGATCGAAGCCATCCAGTTCCACCAGCAACTGATTCAGGGTCTGCTCCCGCTCATCATGGCCGCCGCCCGGATTGAAGGCCCCCCGCGCCCGGCCCAGCGCATCCAGCTCATCAATGAAGATGATGGCCGGCGCTTTCTGCCGGGCCTGCTCGAACAGATCCCGGACACGGGCTGCGCCGACGCCCACAAACATCTCGACGAATTCCGAGCCGCTGATGGAGAAAAACGGCACCGCCGCCTCGCCCGCTACGGCCCGGGCCAGCAGCGTCTTACCGGTGCCCGGCGGGCCAACCAGGAGCACGCCTTTGGGGATATGCGCCCCGAGGCTGCCATAGCGCTTCGGATCTTTCAGGAACTCGATGATTTCCTGCAGTTCTTCCTTGGCTTCGTCGACGCCGGCGACATCCTCGAAGCCCACGCGGGTGTCCGTTTCCACGTAGATCTTGGCGCGGCTCTTGCCGACCTGCATGAAACTGCCCATGCCGCCGCCACCGGCACCGCCCGCCAGCCGGCGAATCACAAACAGCCAGACGCCGAGGAACAGGGCCATGGGCAGGAGCCAGGAGAGCACCTGGGTGAGCCAGGTCTGGTCCCGGGTGGCGCTGTACTCAACGCCCGCCTTTTCCAGATCGGCACGCAGATCCGCCGGCACGGGAATCGTCGTGAATTTTGAAACGCCACCCTGAAGGGACTTGTACTCACCGCGAATGCGATCACTGCCGATCACCACACTCGCAACCTGACCGTCCGCCAGTGCCTGCTGGAACTCGCTGTAAGGGATCGTCCGGACGTCGCTGTTTCCCTGTAGGTAATCCCGTAAGGCCAACATCCCGAACAGGAAAATCAGGGCGTACCAGAGATAGGACGAATTTCTGGGAGGTGAAGGTAACGTTGCCATAACGGAAACGATAGAGCGACTGGCCGGTCTCCAATATGACTTGCGTCAAGCAAATGTGAGGAAATGCCGGGGTACTTATCAGCCCGCGATGCCCATGCGCCGTCGTGCCCGGTGGGAGGCGCCGTTGCGCAGCGACCAGCGCATGGCCGGCGCCAGGGTGTTCATGCTGCGTTCCACGGCCCGGCGGCGCCAGGGGCTGAGGTTCATGCCGATCAGGGTTTGGGCCCAGTCCGGCAGCAACTGGAGACCGGCCCGGGTCATCACCCGCCCCACCGGCTGGGTGAGCCGATTGGGTGCCGGTGCCGTCATCAGCAGGGACAACACGTCGGCCGTTCGCTCGTCGAAAACCAGCTCCGGTCGCATGCGTTCGAGATAGTCCTGCACCGCCTGTCGTGAACGGGGCACGTCGGTGGCGCCCAGGGCTTCGGCGATCCGCGCCACTTCGTCGTAGTAGCGGTCCTGCTCCGCACCGCTCAGGTCGGGATTGCAATACTGCAGATAGGCCGCCAGAAAACTGCGCACTTCCGCCACATGAACCCAGACCAGCAAGTCGGGGTCGTCCGCGGCGTATGATCGGCCATCCGGCGCAGTGCCCTGCACTTGCGCATGGATCCGGCGCACCCGATCGATCAGTCGGCGGGCATCCGCTTCGGCGGCAAAGGTGGTCCCGGCAATAAACTGGCTGGTCCGCCGCAACCGGCCGATCATGTCCTCTCGGAAATTGGAATGGTCCAGCACACCCGCCAGCGCCAGGGGATGCAGCATCTGCAACATCAGCGCGCCGATGCCGCCACACAGCATGGCCGGAAAGTCCGCATGGACCCGCCAGCACACGCAGCCCGGCCCGAACAGCCCGGGATCTCCCGCCGGCGATTCATAGTCGATACCACCCAGCGCCAAGCCGCTCAGGCCCATGATCTGCTGTTCGAGACGTTGTCGAAGGAATTCCATGGAAGCTCAGGCCATCAATGAAAGACAGGATGCCAGTATCGCGAAATGGCTCGATGTCTCAAGACTTACGCCCGCAAAGCCCAGCCGGACTCAATACCTGGATCAACCGTGAATAGACGCTGCACGCCCATTCAGGCGCGGCTATGCTTTAGGGGTCCACATAGCCATCACGGATGAGCGCAAAGCGATACGAGCAAGGAGATCAGCATGTTCGGGAAACCCTCAATCGCGCGCCTGAATACCGCCTTACTGGGTGCCATACTGACACTGATGTCCAGCCAAGCGACCCAGGCTTGCACCCGCATTCTCTGGTCCACGGACCTGGGCGTGTTCACTGGCCGTACCATGGACTGACCGGAAACGACGGAGCCGGTGCTCATGGCATTTCCCCGGGGTATCAAGCGGGATGGTGGGATCCTTGCCGGTCACCGCATCGTCCAGGACAATCCGGCCCGCTGGACCTCGAAATACGGCAGCATCGTGACCGCAACCTACGGCATTGGTGCGATTGACGGCATGAACGAGCGGGGCCTGGCGGTACACCTGCTCTATTTCAATGCCACCGACTTCGGACCTCGGGATACGTCAAAACAGGGTCTGCAAGCCGGGCTCTGGGGGCAGTACCTGCTGGATAACGCCGCGACTGTTGGCGAAGCCATCGATAGTATGGATGACATCCAGTTGGTCATGGTGGAGACACGGGGTCACAAGGCGAACCTGCACCTGGCGGTGGAGGATGAAACCGGCGACTCCGCCATCATGGAGTACGAAAACGGCACCCTGCACATCTACCACGACCGCAAGTACCGGGTGATGACCAATGACCCGGCCTTCCCAGAGCAGCTGAACATGCTTGGCCAGCAAGACTATTCCAACCCCAGCCGGGATATGACGCTGCCGGGTAACGTCAACCCGATTGATCGCTTTCAGCGCGCCAGCTATTTCCTGAATGTGCTGAAAGAGCCCGCCTCCGACCGGGCGGCCGTCGCCACCATGATGTCCTTGCTGTACAACGTCTCGGTGCCCATTGGCGCCCCCTACAAAGGCCGTGATTCGACCTACGACAGCTACAGCACGGAATACCGCACGATCGCCGATCAGAAGCGCCGACGCTATTTTCTCCAGCTGTCCACCCTGCCGGGGATCATCTGGGTGGACCTCGCCAGCATCGATCTGTCCCGGGGCGCATCGGTGATGACACTCGATCCGAACGACTGGAATCTGTTCGGGAACGTCACCGGTCAGATGAAAGCCGTTAAAGACGCTCCATTCTGACCAAACCACAAGGGCGCCGGGCCCGACCGTACCGGTGGCCATGAAGGCAATCGTTCGGCGAGCGTCCCCGGGTCCGCCCGACCTTTAATAACCCGGCCGGTCGCGTCACGGGTCAGTGATCGCGCACAATCAACCAATGGGTGATGCCCAGGGCGAGCACCACAGCCGCAATCGCCAGAACATCGGTGTAGGCCACTTTTTCAATGTCCAGCACGATGACCTTTCGGGCGATCGCCATCAATGCGGTGGCGACCACCAGCTGGATGGGAATGACGTTGGTGCCGAGATACAGACGGATGTTAATGAAGATCTCCACGGCAATCAGCACGATCATGAAGGTGCCAAACAGCTGGAAGATGTCGCCCACCGACAACAGCAGGAACGGTGGCGACAGGAGTTTCATGATCAGGATGTACCCGACGTCCAGCACGCCCCACACAATCACCAGCGTCATCAGGATGGCCAGAATGGCGATCGAGCCACGTATGACGACGTGAAGCTTGCTGATCAGCTTGTTTTCGTAATCCCTCGGGAGCTCTTCATGGACAATCCGGTGGTCGCGGCGGGATCGTTCATTTGCCATAGTTGTCCTGCGTCCTGTGCTGACTCTACTCTCTGGAGCTTAGATCCCCGGCACCGTCCGGCAAGTTATTCTTTGAAGGCACCGCACCGACTGCAACTGACGCAACTATCCGACGCCAACGTCACCGTCGTAATTCCTTAACCATCCTGTCATTTATCATCGATAACCTCCCTTTCGGATCACCGGGCATAACCGCCCGACGCCTGGATAAAACCTGATGGGGAAATAAAAGCATGAGCAAGGAAATCGAGAGCCACGAAATCTTGAATCGCAGCACGAACGAACCCTTTTCATCGGTCATGGAACGTCGCCTCAACCGGCGGGATGTGATGCGGGGCAGTCTCCAGATCGCGGCCGCCACCATGCTCGGTGGTTTCGGGCTCAGCCTTGCCGGCTGCAGTGACGATGATGACGACAACGACGACGGATCAACCACGCAGCCGTTTTCCCTCGGGTTTGACGCGATCCTCGGCTCCAAGACCGACGCGATCGTTGTCCCGGACGGTTACACCGCCCAGATCCTGATTCCCTGGGGCACCGCACTGAACGACAGCATCAGCGGCTGGAGCGAGTCGCTGGCCTTTACACCGACCATCCAGGAAAACAGCGTCGGCATGCACCACGACGGCATGTACCACTTCCCGCTGGCCGAAGACACCGCCTCCAGCAATTTTATCCTGGCGTTGAACAACGAATACATCGATCAGGCCGCGCTGTGGGAACCGCAAGGCGGCCCGACCACCACCAGCCCACGCCCGGCCGATGAAGTACGTACCGAGATCAACGCGCACGGCGTCACGCTGGTTGAAGTCAAGAAAGCCTCTGACGGCAGCTGGAGCCACGTTGAGAACTCGCCCTACAACCGTCGCATCACGTCGGCCACCGAAATCGGCCTGGCCGGCCCGGTCGCCGGCAGCGATTACGTCATCACCAAGTACTCCACGGACGGCACCAAAACCCGCGGCACCAACAACAACTGTGCAGCCGGTTACACCCCGTGGGGCACCTACCTGACCTGTGAGGAAAACTGGCCGGGTTACTTCGTCAAGACCGCCAGCCGTTACAACGATGACGATCGACTGGGGATCGAGTCCAGCGGCGGTCGCTACGGCTGGGAAACCGCGGCCGGTGACGGCTCCGAAGTCAATGACGAGTTCGGCCGCTTTGACGCCACGCCCTCAGGCGCCACCGCTGCAGACGATTACCGTAACGAGCCGCGCACCTTCGGCTACATCGTCGAGATCGACCCGTACACCGGCGAAGCGATGAAGCGGACCCACCTGGGCCGTTTCCGCCACGAAGGCTGCTGGCCGGGTAAACTGGTGGAAGGCGAGCCGGTGGTGTTCTACTCCGGTCACGATTCCCGCAACGAATACATCTACAAGTTTGTTTCCGATGCCGTCTGGAGCGCATCGGATGCCAACAATGTCGGCGGCACCTATGACCGCATGGCCATCGGCAGCAAGTACATGGACGAAGGCACCCTGTACGTGGCCAAGTTCAATGCCGACGGCACGGGCGAATGGCTGCCACTGACACCGGACGCGGAAACCCCGGCCGGTGGCACCCTGGCTGCGGCCCTGGGCCTGGCTGCCGATGACCTGGCCGGCGTGATCATCAACACCTGTGACGCGGCCGATATCATGGGCGCGACCCCGATGGACCGTCCGGAATGGGGCGCGGTCGATCCGGCCAGCGGCGATGTGTACATGACGCTGACCAACAACTCCAAGCGTACCGCTGAGGGCGTTGCCGCCACTTACACAAACAGCGGCACGGACATCGATGACCTGGGTGTTGGCTATGCCACCGCACCGGTCAACGCCCCCAACCCGCGCGCCGACAACGAAAACGGCCAGATCATCCGCTGGCAGGAAGGCACCGCCTCCTCGACCACGTTTGAGTGGGAAATTTTCGTCTTCGGTGGTGCCGTGACCGGCAACGACAATCCGTCAGGCCTGACCGAACTGAACCAGTTCGCCAGCCCGGACGGTCTGTTCTACGACCAGCGTGATGGTGAAGAGGGTATCCTCTGGATCGAGACCGACAATGGCGGCAACGCCGTGGCAGACTACACCAACGACCAGCTGCTGGCCGTCGTACCCTCGTCGGTCTCCGGCAACAGCAACAGCCCGTCGGTCGTCGATCAGCAGGACCAGAGCAACCTCAAGCGCTTTGCGGTGGGTCCGAACGGCTGCGAAATCACCGGTATCTTTACGACACCGGACAAGACCGCGCTGTTCATCAACGTGCAGCATCCGGGCAACTGGCCGTCTGGTACAGACGCCACCGCGGTGACTTCCGGCACCGTGCGCCCACGGGCATCGACGGTGGTGATCCAGAAGGCCGATGGCGGC
The DNA here is from genome assembly GCF_003789045.1 of Marinobacter sp. R17. NCBI lineage: Bacteria > Pseudomonadati > Pseudomonadota > Gammaproteobacteria > Pseudomonadales > Marinobacteraceae > Marinobacter > Marinobacter sp. R17. The sequence continues at coordinate 33,860 of NZ_RHGZ01000022.1, forward strand.
AAGGTTGGCGAATAAGCCGACTTTACGACGCTGACAGTAAAAACCGGGGCTTAGGCCCCGGTTTTTTTAACAGGCCACGTCAGCCACTTGCCTGTACTGAACGGACTGCCCCTAAGACAGGACCATCCCATGAGCCGAAGCCGGCGAAAACAGCAGGGCTATGTGCGCTTCGGTCAGGCGTTCAGCCGGATAGCCGTTACCAGATCAGGGGATGGGCGACAGGCCACTCGCCAAACCCCAGCTGATGCCGGAAGCTCGACGCTTCCGGTGCCACCAGGAACCAGGCCACCCCAGCAATGTTGACCAGCACCGCGAGCCAGAAAACGGCCTGGTAACTCACCTTCCGCGTCTTGTGTCGGAACACCTGCTGCGCCAACAGCGCCCCGGGCCAACCGCCCAACACCTCGAACAGATGCAGCCGGTTCTCTGGGATGCGGCGACGGTCCTTACCGGCAGCCCGCTTGTCGATCCCATAGGCAATGAAGGTCAGCAGGCTGGCCATGGCATAGGCGGCGGGCAGCCCCACGGGTACCCAACCCCGTTGGAACGCCAACCCGAGCGCGACGCCGACGAGCAGAACAACCCCGACAGCGACCCAGACGCCAGGACGAAAGCCCGCTGCCAGCCCGGCCGTGCCGACCAACCGGAATTGCCCGGCGCGCAGACGGCCCTGGTTATCACGCTCGATGCGATAGCTCACCTTGCGATGGGCGCGGGGCCGCCCCCGGCCAGCGTAGGCGCTGATGTGGGCAAAGACCTGAGAATCACCCTCGTCGGGCGCAATAAATCCGAAGCCCCGGTCGTCGTTCCAGGTCGTGAGTGTGCCTTTTCTGTTCACGGGCAGATTCCCTATCGAAAGCACGCACTAGAACATAAACCGGTTTAGCGCGCACTCTCCGGCGGCACTACCCCGCCGCCAGAATACGATCGTCGTCCTGCGCCGCGCTCCGTGTCAGCTTGATCGCAATGAATTTCGAGGTGGGCGTATGACTGCCCTCGCCCCGGCTCTCCAACGGCACCAGTGGGTTGGTCTCGGGATAGTAGGCCGCGGCCTGTCCGGCCGGGATGTCGTACGCGAGCACCTTGAAGCCGGTCACCGAGCGTTGACGGCCGTCTTCCCACAGCGACGTCATGTCGACGCGCTCGCCGTCCTCCAACCCCAGCCGTTTGATGTCGTCCGCGTTCATGAACACCACCCGGCGTTGGCCGGAAACACCCCGGTAGCGGTCATTGAGCCCGTACACGGTGGTGTTGTACTGGTCGTGGGAGCGCAATGTCTGCAGGATGACGTCCGGGGTCTGGCCGGAGGCCTTGACCCGGTCGTGCAGCAGGTCGCCCGGCAACGGATTCGGGGAGAAACCGGCCCGGCCACCCGCCGTCTGCCAGCGACGCTCCCGGGCCGGGTTGCCCAGGTAAAAGCCGCGACTCTGTTTCAGGCGTTCATTGAAGTTCTCGAAGCCCGGAATGGTGCGGGCGATCCAATCGCGAATACGGTCATAGTCGGCGATCACCGCATCCCAATCGATGGGTCGATTGCCGAGCGTCGCTTTGGCCATGCCGGCGATGATTGCCGGTTCGGACTTCATCCGATCCGACTGGGGCGGCAACTGGCCGTAAGAGGCGTGGATCATGCTGAAGGAATCCTCCACGGTCACCGCCTGCGGTCCGTTCGCCTGCCGGTCGATGTCCGTCCGACCCAGGCACGGCAGGATCAGGGCGTCCTTGCCGGTGATCAGGTGGCTGCGGTTCAGCTTGGTGCTGATCTGGACCGTCAGGTCGCAGTTGGCCAGGGCCTTGTGGGTCAATGCCGTGTCCGGCGTGGCCTGGGCGAAGTTGCCCCCCAGACCGATGAACACGCGGGCCTCGCCGCTATCCATCGCCTCAATGGCCTCCACCGTATTATGCCCCTGATGCCGCGGCACCTGGATTCCAAACTCCCGTTCCAGGGCGTCCAACAGCGGCGCCGGAGCTTTCTCGTCGATTCCCATGGTGCGATCGCCCTGCACGTTGCTGTGACCGCGAACCGGACAAAGCCCGGCACCCGGCCGACCGATATTGCCCCGCAGCAGTTGCAGGTTGACCAGCTCCTGGACCGTCGGCACCGAGTGTCGATGCTGGGTGATCCCCATCGCCCAGCACACCATCACGTTGTCGGCCTTGCGGTAGATGTCCGCCGCCACTTCGATATCGGCGCGAGTCAGGCCGCTCTGGGATTCGATCTGCGCCCAGGTGGTCATCCGGACCACCGCCAGGTAGGCCGCCAGCCCCTGGGTCTGTTCGTTGATGAAGTCCCAGTCCAGGACGGCAGGCTGTCCATTGGCGCGGGCCTCTTCATCCCAGGTCACCAGACACTTCACCATGCCCCGTACCGCGGCCATATCGCCGCCGAGTGCCGGTCGGAAATAGGCCGTGTTGAGCGGTTCCGAGCCGTTCTTGAGCATGTCGTGGATGGCCTGCGGGTCCTGGAAGCGTTGCAGGCCGCGCTCCTTGAGCGGGTTGAAGCAGACCACCTGCGCACCGCGGCGAACGGCCTCGCTCAACGGCGCCAGCATGCGCGGATGATTGGTGCCCGGGTTCTGGCCAAAGATGAAAATGGCGTCGGCTTCGGCAAAGTCGTCGAAGGTGACGGTGCCCTTGCCGGTGCCAATGGTCTGGGACAAACCAACACCGCTGGCCTCATGGCACATGTTGGAGCAGTCGGGAAAGTTGTTGGTGCCGAAGGTGCGGACGAACAACTGGTACAGGAAGGCGGCCTCGTTGCTGGCGCGGCCGGAGGTGTAGAACTCGGCCTTGTCCGGGCTGTCGAGCCGGTTCAGGTGGTCGGCGATCAGCGTGAACGCCTCGTCCCAGCCGATCGGCTGGTACCGGTCGGTCGAGGCATCGTAACGCATCGGCTCGACCAGGCGGCCCTGATACTCGAGCCAGTGATCGCTGCGCTGCAGCAATTCACTCACGCTGTGCCGGGCAAAGAAGTCGCGACCCACCTGACGCTTGGTGGCCTCCCAGTTCACCGCCTTGGCGCCATTCTCACAAAACTGGATGCGGCCGCCATTGGGGTCATCGCCCCAGGCGCAACCCGGGCAGTCGAAGCTGCCGTGCTGGTTGGTTTTGAGCAGCGCCCGGATGTTCTTGATGGGTTGCTTGCTGTCCAGCCAGAACGCCGCGACGCTCTTGAGCGCGCCCCAGCCGGCGGCGGGACCGTTGTAGGGTTCGAATCGGGGCTCGGGCGTGTGTCCGGGAAGAGACTCGTGCGTCATCAGGGCAACCTGTCGGGCAAATAATCAACAGGTTACGGCGCCGCTTCATAACCGTCCAATCACGATTAAAGATCTATTGATAAGCAATACTTATCGATCAAGACGTCGCTCCGATCAGCCCTGATCCGGCGACACGCGCTCCCGGACGAACTGCTGAAAGGCTTCAGCCAGCGCCGATACCGGATCGCCACGCCGTGTGGCCAGGCACAACGGCGCCAGCGTGTGACTGTCGGCGATCGGCAGCAGCTCCAGCGCCTCGTCGCGATGCTCCAGTCCGCTGCCCAGGGGCATGACCGCACAGCACAGGCCGGCACTGACCGACTGCACCAGGAACTCGACCGAATCCGTTTCCACCAGGGGCTTCAACGCAACACCGGCGCTTTGCAGGGCATGATCCACGGACTGACGAAAGTGCATCCCTTTGCTGAGGATGCCCAGGGGCAAGCTTTCCAGATCCATCCAGTCCAGCGCGGGACGTCCGAAGCGCCAGCGATGGCGATTGAACAGCAGCCCCATGGTGGTCTCCGCCACCTCAAACAACTGGTATTTGCGCTCGTGTCGGCCATCGGCGTAGGCGAAGCCCACATCCAGCCGGTTGGTGTCGAGCCCGGCCAGGATCTGCTCGCTGCTGAGGGACTTCAGGTCAAATCGCACATCGGCGTGCTCTGCCGCAAAGGCCTGCAGCAACGGGATGGGCTCGAAACCCGCCAGAGGCACCATACCGACGCGCAGGGTACCCACCAACTGCCCGCGGCAAACGGATGCCTCCGCATGCAACCCATCGTGCGCCGCCAGTACCGCCCGCGCCCAGGCCAGGATGCGCTCGCCCTCCTCGGTGAACCCGACGAAGCGATGCCCTCGCCTGACCAGCGTCAGCCCGAGTTCATCTTCCAACTGGCGCAGTCGCATGGACAAAGCCGGCTGTGTCACGTGGCATCGGTTGGCCGCCTCGCCGAAATGGCGCAGCTCATCCAGGGCGACGAGGTACTGTAACTGCCGGATATCCATGCCGGACCTCCTGAATCATTCGGAACGCCAAGGATAGCAATTGCGCCGGTCATTCATCAGGATTTTGCCCGGGATCGACGACGCATCAATCCATCAGGGTGATTCCGCGTCAGCGTACCCGGCCGTAGACACCCATGGCCACGACCAGTCGATCCGCCACATCCCCGAGCCGGCCGATCGCCGTTCCCGTCGCCTGGATCTCCTCACCGGTGGCGCGACGCAGTTCTTCCATGGCCTGCATGCTCTGCACCACTTCGGCACTGGCACCGGCCTGGTCTTCCGTGGTGGCCACCATCCGCTCAACCATGCGGGTGGTTTCGCGGATCGCGTTGTCGATCTGACCGAGGATGCGATCCATGGCATCTCCGGACGCCAGCCCCTGCCGGCTGGCGTCCCGGGCATCGCTCATGGCGGTCAGCACCTCTTCTGTGTGACTGCCAATGGTACGAATCAGGTTGTGAATGTTGGAGGTGGAGCTGGCCGTCTTCTGGGAGAGCTGCCGCACTTCGTCGGCCACCACCGCAAAGCCGCGGCCGTGCTCACCGGCCCTCGCGGCCTCGATGGACGCGTTGAGGGCCAGCAGATTCGTCTGTTCGGTAATCGTGCCGATGACCTCCAGGACCTGATCAATCTGGCGCAGCTCGCCATCCAGCGCATCCAGACGACTGGCGGCGGTCTCCACACGCTCGGAGACCCGCTGCAGGACCTGCACGGTGTCTTCACCGGCCTGGTTGCCCTGGTCGACCAGGGCCCGGGTTTCATCCACCTGACTCATCGCCTGCTGGGCGAAAGCCGCCATGTTGTGGCCCTTGTCGTCCATATCCCCCATGGCCGAGCCAATGCGGTTCAGACGTTCTTCCTGGGACTGGGCATTGGCATTGACCGAGTCGGATCGGTCCGCCAGATCGTGGACGGAGGTCCGGGTTTCCGTGACCGCCGTTCCGATCGCCTCAACCAGGCCTTCCACCTGATCGACAAAACTGTTGATGCGTTGGCAGATCTCGCCGATCTCATCGTTCTGGTGCGGTAACCGCTGGCTGAGGTCGCCCTGCTGGAGCCGGTCCACGGCCGCAGACACGTGATGGATGTTGCGACGCAGGCGCCGCCCCACCCACCCCTGGAACAGGGCAATGATCACCACCGCGCCGACCAACGGCGTAATCACGATCCAGACGATGCGTTCCATGGCCTGGGTGATACGCGCACTCGCCGATTCCGCCTCGGAACGGACCTGGGTCGCGAGGGTATTCAGCCCATCGACGGCGGGCTTGAGGTGTTGGTTGTAGAGCACGTCAGGAATGGACAGGGCGTCGGCCGGACTGTCCTGGGCGATATCCAGGGCGGTCATCCAGCCTTTGTAGTAGCTGTCCCAGTGTTCCTTGATGGCGGCGAGTGACTTCTGACTTTCTTCGGACTGGAGCGTTTCGGACAGCCTCTTGAACAGAGGTTCGACGATGGCTCCGGCCTGTTTGAAATGGGGGCGGGTCTCATCCACCAGGATGGGATCATCCCGCGATGTGGCCAATCCCCGGGCCTCGATCTGCAGAATCGCCTTCTCCACCGATTCCAGCGACTGGAAATGCTGATAGTCCTGGCGCAGGTTCAGGAGGGTGTGGCTGGACAGCGCCATGACGGCAAGAAGGCTGACCAGGGTCACCGCCATGACGAGACGGAGCTGGTTGCGGATTTTCATGACAGACCTCGTGGCAACAACAATATGCCTCGGGAAGTCTTTGGCCCGAGTACGCTCTGAAGCGGCCAGTGTGTCTTCAAAAAATGACAGTCAGGTTACAGCGCTATGCCGATAGTCGACTGATCCCGCTGAAAAAATCCATTCAACCGATAGACGTCTTTGCCCGGATCAGGCTTTCTTGACGAATTCCGACTTCAGCTTCATCGCACCCACGCCATCGATCTTGCAGTCGATATCGTGATCGCCGTCGACCAGGCGGATGTTCTTGACCTTGGTGCCGACTTTCACCACCAGGCTGGAACCTTTCACCTTGAGGTCCTTGATGACGGTCACGGTGTCGCCATCCTGCAACGTGTTGCCGTTGGCATCGCGAATCTCGGGACCGGCATCGGCGGCAGCCTGTTCGGCTTCGGTCCACTCATGGCCGCACTCGGGGCACACGAGTTGAACGCCGTCCTCGTAGGTGTATTCAGACTGGCATTGGGGACAGGGAGGGAGTTGTGACATGACAAGGACCTGCAGGTTTGAAAGGCGGAGATCATAGCAGAGGCGCCCATAATGTGCTCCCCAATCTCCGCCCTGCTCCAATCACCGGTCGGTCAGCCGTAACGGCCGGTGATGTAGTCTTCGGTCTGCTTGTTGGCCGGTGTGGTGAAGATCGTTGTCGTGTCGTCGAACTCGACCAGCTCCCCCAGGTACATGAAGGCCGTGTAGTCCGAGACCCGTGACGCCTGCTGCATGTTGTGGGTGACGATCACGATGGTGTAATCGTTCTTGAGCTCGTTGATCAGTTCCTCGATCTTGAGGGTGGAGATCGGATCCAGCGCGGACGCGGGTTCATCCAGCAGCAACACCTCGGGCTTCACCGCGATACCGCGGGCGATGCACAGCCGCTGCTGCTGACCACCGGACAGACGCGTGCCGCCCTGATGCAGTTTGTCCTTCACTTCATCCCACAGCGCGGCCTTGCGCAGGGCCCATTCCACCCGCTCTTCCATGTCCACCCGAGACAGGCGTTCATAGAGTTTGACGCCGAAAGCCACGTTCTCGAAAACCGACATCGGAAACGGGGTCGGCTTCTGGAAGACCATGCCCACCTTGGCGCGCAGCAGGTTCAGGTCCTGCTTGCGATCCAGCACATTGCGGCCATCCAGCAGGATTTCGCCGGAAGCACGCTGGTCCGGGTAAAGCTCGTAGATCCGGTTCATGGTGCGCAACAGCGTGGATTTGCCACACCCGGACGGCCCGATGAACGCCGTCACCTTTTTTTCAGGAATCTTGATATTGATGTCCTGAAGCGCGTGGTATTTGCCGTAGTGGAAATTCAGCCCGTTGACCACGATCTTGGACGGTTCCATGGTCGTATCGACGCTCACCGGTTCGGAGGCCGATGCAGCCACCTTTTCCGGCGCCGACATCTGGTATTGGCTGGACGATCCGTTATTCAGCGGGCCGGCCTGGGTTGCGGACATTCCGGGATAAAGTGCCATAGGTGCGTACCTTTACTTGCTTTCCCGCAGCCAGATGCGGGCGATGATATTGAGAAGCAGGATGGTAACCGTAATCAGAAGCGAGCCGGCCCAGGCCAGGTGCTGCCAGTCGTCATAGGGACTCATGGCGAACTGGAAGATCACCACCGGCAGGTTGGACATGGGCTGGGACATATCCGTTGTCCAGAACTGGTTGTTCAGTGCGGTAAACAGCAGCGGCGCCGTCTCCCCGCTGATCCGGGCGATCCCCAGCAGAATGCCGGTGGCAATGCCGCGAGCGGCCGCCCGGTACACAATCGCACTGACCACTTTCCATTGGGGAGCCCCCAGGGCCGCCGCCGCTTCGCGCATGTGATCCGGCACCAGCTGCAGCATGTCTTCGGTGGTCCGGACGACGACGGGCAGCACGATCAGCGCCAGCGCGACGCCGCCGGCCCAGCCTGAAAAATGCCCGACGTTGATGACAATCAATCCGTAGACGAAGACACCAATGATGATCGAAGGCGCGCTCAGCAGGATGTCATTCACGAAACGCACGACGCTGGCGAAGCGCGATCCCCGCCCGAATTCACACAGGTAGGTTCCGGCCAGCACGCCGGCCGGCGCGCCGATCAGGACACCCACCACCGTCAGCAGCACACTGCCCACGATCGCGTTAGCCAGACCGCCGGCCTCGCCGGGCGGTGGGGTTGACTGGGTAAACAGGTCCAGGCTGATCCACTGCAGGCCATTGCTGAACAGGGTCCACAAAAGCCAGCCTAGCCAGAACAGGCCGAACAGTGTGGTCAGGACCGACACGGTCAGATTGAAATAGTTGGTCAGACGGCGGCGGAGGTACAGTGAAGCGTTCATGAGGTTAGCTCGCCTTCCCTTCTTTGGCTTTGAGACGGATCAGCATGACCTTCGCGATGGCAAGCACGACGAAGGTCAGCAGGAACAGCACCAGACCAAGCGAGATCAGCGAGGACGTGTAGATCTCGCCGGCCGCCTCGGTAAATTCGTTGGCCAGCGTGGAGGAAATCGTGTTACCAGGCATGAACAGGGAGCCGGAGACGTTGTGGGAGTTGCCGATAACAAACGTGACCGCCATGGTTTCGCCCAGTGCCCGGCCCAGTCCCAGCATGACGCCGCCGACAACACCGATCTTGGTGTACGGCAGCACCACCTTCCAGACCACTTCCCAGGTGGTCCCGCCCAGACCGTAGGCGGATTCCTTGTAGACCGGTGGCACGGTCTCGAAGACGTCGCGCATGACCGCGGCCATGAACGGGATAATCATGATGGCCAGGATCAACCCGGCGGTGAACATGCCGATGCCCATCGGTGGGCCCTGGAACAATGAGCCGATCAGCGGCCATCCACCCAGGTTGTCGGTCATCCAGGGCTGGACGTTTTCAGAGAACCACGGGGCGAACACGAACAGGCCCCACATGCCGTAAATGATACTGGGCACCGCCGCCAGCAGCTCGATCGCCACGCCAATGGGGCGTTTGAGCCAGACCGGCGCCAGCTCGGTAATGAACAGCGCGATGCCAAAACTGACCGGCACACCAATCAGGAGAGCCAGCAAGGACGTCACCAACGTGCCGTAGATCGGAGCCACCGCGCCATAGACGTCGGTCACCGGGTTCCAGTCGTTGGTGGTCAGGAAATTGAAGAAGCCGTATTTTTCCAGGGCCGGCCAGGCCCCAACCAGCAGCGTGACAAACACGCCGAGAACAGAGAGCGCCACCAGGAGGGCGAAGAACTGGGTCAGACCGCGGAAGGCCTTGTCGGCCAGATGCCCGGAGCTGCCGGACCGGGTGTCCGTTGTCGGGACCGAACCGTCTGTTGTCAGTTCTGTGCTCACGCCGTGTCCTCCATAGATCCGACCGTTCGGCCGGTGACTAAGCGACCGTCTTTCAAGGTGTCGCTGATTGCAAAAAAACGCACAGGCCCCTCGCGGTGACCTGTTGCGTTCGTGGTGACAAAACCGGGCGGCGCTTCCACGTCCACCCGGTCCTGTCGCGGGTCAATTCACCCGATCAGTTGGACATGCTCACAGTCCACACATCTTTGCCATTGGAGCCTTTGATCTCCTTGGCCCAGGTCTTCTCGACCAGCTTCACAACGCTGTCCGGCATCGGCACGTAGTCCAGCTTGTTGGCCATGTCGTCGCCGTTGGCGTAGCTCCAGTCGAAGAACTTCAGGACCGCCTGGGTCACTTCCGGCTTGGACGCCTGCTTGTAGACCAGGATGAACGTGGCACCGGTGATCGGCCAGCTGTTCGCACCCGGCTGGTCGGTCAGGACCATGTAGAAGCCGTCAGCGTTGGCCCAGTCGGCACCGGCAGCCGCCGCCTGGAAGTTCTCGGCGGTCGGAGACACGTAGTGGCCATCGTGGTTCTCCAGCTGGGCGTAAGCCATCTTGTTCTGCAGGGCATAGGCGTACTCGACGTAGCCGATGGAGCCGTTGATGCGGTCAACGTAGGACGCCACACCCTGGTTACCCTTGCCGCCAACACCAGCCGGCCACTTGACGGCTTTCTCGTTGCCGATCTCGTTTTTCCAGTCGCTGGACACCTTGCTCAGGTAGTTGGTGAAGATCCAGGTGGTACCGGAACCGTCAGAGCGGTGAACCACGGTGATGGCCTTGTCCGGCAGATCCAGGTCCGGGTTCAGTTCAGCGATCTCAGAATCGTTCCACTTCTTGACCTTGCCCATGAAGATGTCGGCCAGTGCTTCGCCGGACAGCTTCAGGTCGCCGGCGTCGATGCCGTCGATGTGGACAACCGGTACCACACCGCCCATGACCATCGGGAACTGCATCAGGCCGATTTCGTCCAGTTTTTCCGGAGTCAACGGTGCGTCGGACGCGCCGAAGTCAACGGTCTTGGCAGAGATCTGCTTGATACCACCGCCAGAGCCGATGGCCTGGTAGTTGAACTTGACGCCGGTTTCCTTCTGGTAGGCACTGGCCCACTTGCCATACACCGGGTACGGGAAGGTGGCACCAGCGCCTGAAATTTCGTTGACGTCCGCCGCAGCGGCCGTGCTCAGGGCAAATGTTGCCGTTGCAACCATCAGGCCCCGTGAAATCAGCTTGAGCATTGTTTTCTCCTTGAATCGGTTTTGAAGGACGCGTTTTTCGCAGTACTCGTGCTGTGAGTCGGAACCAGCTTGGTCAGATCGTGTGACAGTATGGTGACGGCTATATGACAGAAAGATGACACCCCGGGTCAGCAGATGACCTAGAGCATTTGACGACAGGTTTTGGGTCTTGCCCGGACAGATTTTGTCGAAAAATCAGACGCTCAAAGAGGCGAGCGAGCAAACAGGAGGGAGTGGCCCCGGCCAGAACCGGGGCCTGAAAAACAGGGCCTGCGGCGTCACGCCCGGCTGAGGAACTTGCGTTCTTCCACGTTGATCTTGATCCGGTCTCCGGTGGAGATATGCTCGGGCACCTGCACCACCAGGCCGGTGGTCAGGCGGGCGGGCTTGGTCCGGGCCGTCGCGGAGCCGCCCTTGACAGACGGATCGGTTTCCTCAATGACCAGTTCCACGGTCGGCGGCAATGCCAGCGAGACTGGCGCGTCGCTGACCAGGATCACCATCAGGCCCTGCGTCTCTTCGCTGATGAACAGCAGCTCGTCGGCGATGGCTTCGCGATTCAGGCTGTACTGGGTGAAGTCCTCCGAATCCATGAAGACGTACTCCTCGCCGTCGGCGTAGGAAAAAGTCGCCGGACGACGGACCAGGTCGGCCAGGTTCAGCATGTCCGAGTCCTTGAAGGTCTCGTCAATCTTGTTGCCGGTGACCACATCGTACATGCGCATCCGATAAAGGCTGCCACCGGCCCGCCCCTGGGGAACGGAGCGCTCGATGTCCTTCACGAAATAGACGTTGCCCTGGTATTCAACGGCAGAATTCTTCTTGATCTCACTGGCTCTTGGCATGGGTCGGTTCCGTAAAAAAAGAAATGTGCGCTGCCGATATACCATGACGGCCGGCCGTGCGCGAGTGCTTCCACCGCATCAGGGCATCCGGACGACATCAAAACCGGCCATTGCCTCTGCGCGGCAAACACCCCACCATCGGGCTTTCCGGCCAGCCATAAGGACACACTGTCATGACCATCTACAACCTGGGCTCGATCAACCTGGACCATGTCTACCGGGTTAAGCATTTCGTCAGGCCGGGAGAGACTTTATCGTCAGCCGATTATCAGGTCCTGCACGGTGGCAAGGGAGCCAACCAGTCCATCGCCCTGGCCCGGGCCGGTGCTGACGTAAAACACATTGGCGCCATTGGCGAAGCCGATCCCTGGGTCATTGATCAGTTGGCCGATGCTGGCGTCGACACAACCGCCGTGGCCCGACTGAACCAGGCCAGCGGCCACGCCATCATCCAGGTGACAGGCGACGGGGAGAACGCGATCCTGATCTACCCCGGTGCCAATCGGAGCCTGAGCCGCTCTCATATCGAAAAGGCGCTGGCCGGCTGCGAGGATGGAGACTGGCTGTTGCTGCAGAATGAAACCAACGGCCTGGCAGAGGCCATGGACGAGGCGGTAAGTCGTGGGATGCGCGTTGCGTTTAACCCGGCGCCGATGGTCAGCGAAGCGGTCGGACCGCTGCTGGACAAGGTGGACCTGCTGATCGTCAATGAAGTCGAAGCGATGGACCTCGCGGACCGAACCCGTGTCGATGACGCCGAAACCCGGCTGCAGAGCGAGTATCCACACCTGCAGATCCTGCTGACCCTGGGCCGGGCCGGCGTCGTCTACATCGGCCCGGAAGGACGGCAGCAGGCGCCGGCTTTCCCTGTCGATGCCGTCGATACCACCGCGGCCGGCGACACGTTTATCGGCTACTGCCTGGCTGCACTGGCCGCCGGTGAAACGCCGGACGTCGCCTTACGTCGGGGCAGCGCCGCGGCCGCCCTATGCGTCACCCAACCCGGCGCCGCCGCAGCCATTCCCGAGCAACAGGCGGTCGACGCGTTTCTGGCGACCTTCGGGAGATAGGAAAGAAGGGAGAGAAACCGGGACCACCGGCGACCGAAGCGCCGCCCGGCATCAGACGTGCGGGATCAGAATGTGTAGGCGGCGCCTACCGAGAAGTAATCGATATCGAAATTGTCCAGATCGTAGCGTTCGTATTCAGCACGCACCTGGAAAGAAAACAGCGTAATACGGGCGCCCACGCCGTAGAGCGGGTCGGTTCCGTCATCGTCGCCGATGATGTCCGCGTCGCTGTCCCAGTTGATCACGCCAACCTTGCCAAACAGCCCGACCGGGCCCAGCTTGAACCCCGCCAGACCGGCACCGGTCCAGCCGGTCACATCGATGTCGTTACCACCGACACCGCCGATATCCCCACTGAAGTTGCCGAAGTCGACATAGGCCCCTTCCACCGCCAGATCGACCAGCGGCACCAGACCGAAGTTGTAACCGGCAAAGATCTTGTAACCGGCATCATCGTCGTCAAAGTCGATCTTGCCGTAATCCGGGTCATCTTCATCGTAATTGAGCTGGGCCGAGCCCACGGAAGCTCCCACGTAAACACCGCTATCACTGCCCGCGTACGCCACACCGGAGAGGAACAGAAGAGGGACTGCCAAAAAAGAAACAGCAGATATGGATGGAATGGAACGTGTCATGGTCTCAGCCTCCCTAGCTAAAGACACATCCCCCAGAATTTAGACCCGTTAAAGAGGCTTGTCGAAATAATGTCAATTAAAGTTGACGTGAGTACTTATTTACCGGCTACCCGCCTCAAATCGGTCATTGGCATCCGATCCATCACCGGACTCCGTCCCGCTCCCAGGTTCCACAAGCCTCGCCCGGACCCGAGGCAGCTGCTCTGGATAGTGCTGCTGGATATACGTCACCAGTCCCTCGCGAATGGCGCAGCGCAACTCCCAGCTCTGGCTGGAATCCGGCGCGCTCATCAGGAAGCGGATCTGCATGGCCTGGTCGCTCGAATCGGTTACCTGGACCAGTTCCACGTTGCCGTCCCACTGCCTGGACGCCCGCAGCAGACGACCAAACTCGGTTCGCAAGGGTTCAACCGGCATGGTGTAGTCCACCCAGATAAAAACCGTGCCGAGCATGTCGGCCGTGTTGCGCGACCAGTTCTGGAACGGGTTTTCGATAAACCATTGCAGGGGCACGATCAGGCGCCGCAGATCCCAGACCCGCAACACCACATAGGTGGCGGTTACCTCCTCCACCCAGCACCATTCGCCCTGAACGTACAGCACGTCATCGATCCGAAAGGGCTGGGTTAAAGCGATCTGCATCCCCGCCAGCAGATTGCTGAGCACCGGCCGCGCGGCAAAGCCCAAAATGATGCCACCCACACCCGCGGAGGCCAGTAGACTGGCGCCAAGCTGTCGGACGGATTCAAACGTCATCAGCGCCGCGCCCAAACCCAGAATCACGATCAACACGTTCAGGCACCTCACCAGGAAGCGGGTTTGCGTCTCCACCTTCCGGGCACGCTTCCACTGCCCTTCCAGTACCGGATTCAGGTGTACGATGACTTCGCCGATAGCCGACGTCAGACGCACCGCCGCCCAGGTCAGTGCCAGGATCAACAGCAGCGTGGCCATTTGCTGGAAGCCGTCCAGCAACGGAAGATCGTCGGGAACGGCGTTGAGCATCCCGTTGAGCACCAGCAGGCAGGACACGACACCCAGCGCCCGGGCGGCGGCGTCGAGGAACAGGCGGGGAACGGTTCGGGAATCGGTAAAGTGGCGAATCAGTGCGAGCGACAGGCGATAGACCACATAGGTGGCTGCCACCGCCGCCAACGCGGTCAGGCCCGGCAAGAGCCATGCCTGCAGACCAGTTTCCAGAGCTTTCAGCATGACCGGTATCCGAGAACCATGTATTGCAAAACTAACCCATGAACCCGGTGAGCGAAAGCATCCCGTCGGCGCGGGGCTCACAGAATCCGAACAAGCGCTCAACTAACCACCCCGGACGGCCGCCAACCCCCTCCCTTTCCCGTCCGGTGGTCCGAATTGAATCCGAACAAATGACAAAACTAACCTGTTAGCAAGGGGTTAGCTGCCCAGCCAGCCTGTATTGGCAAAGCGGCCACCCCATTCTATTTGCATCAATGACAGGTTATTCCGATGACAGCCGCAGCACTCAAAATGCCGAACAACGCCCAGCCCGGGAACGCCGACGACCACCCCAAGATCCCCATTCGTCACATGAACTTCGAGTTCGACGGCAAGGGCGTGGACATCGACTTCTACCTCAACGCCGAACTGGCCAGTGGTTATTTCTCGGCGCTGTCGATCTTCCTGACGTATGGCGAAGACCTGGTCATCGAGACCGCCCGTTACCATCGGGACTTTCTGAAAGACCCGGTGCTCAAGCAGCGGGTGACGGCGCTGATTGGCCAGGAAGCCCTGCACTCGAAGGTGCATGAGGAATGGAACGACATTCTCAAGATGCATCGCTACCCGGTGTCCTTCTACCGGTTCCTGGCGCAGAACGTCTTCGACTACGGATTCCGCCGCTTCCCGCAACCGCTGAAGCTATCCCTGATGGCGGGCATCGAGCATTTCACCGCAGTCCTGGCGGAATTCTTCATGAAGCATGAGGATTACTTCTTCGAATCCGACGACGAAAAACAGCGCGCCCTGTGGATGTGGCACATGCTCGAAGAGTCCGAGCACAAGGACATCGCCTTCGACGTTTACGAGACGCTTAATGGTAACTACGCCCTGCGTGTCAGCGGCTTTGCCATGGCCCTGTTTACCATCTGGTTTCTGGTGGCCCTGGGCGGCGTCGGCATTCCCGTAATGCGCCGGCCGCGCAACCTGTTCAGTCGACGCTTCTGGAAGGACGCACGGCGCAGCGTCGGGCTGATCATGGGCCGCAAGGACGGCATCTACGGCAGCACCCTCGGCCACGTGTTCGACTACCTGCGCCCGGGATTCCACCCCAACGACCACGACACGTCCGAATACCTGGCCTATTACAAGGAGCGCCTGCTGAATCCCGAGACCGGGCTGCTGGCCCCCTATCTCGTCAAAGAAGTGGTTCCGCCCGTCCGCGCCTGATGCGACGGGCAACCGACGGTCCCCACAAAAAGCGATAGCCAATAGCGATGAATACACCCTCTGTTTACGACACCTTTATCGTGGGCGCCGGCATTTCCGGGCTCGCAGCCGCGATCAAGCTCAAGAAAACCGGCTACCACAATTTCAAGATCATCGAGAAGGCCGACCGAGTCGGCGGCACCTGGCGGGAGAACACCTATCCGGGCTGCGGCTGCGACGTCCCGTCCTCGCTCTATTCCTATTCCTTTGCGCCAAGCAGTCGCTGGAGTCGTCTGTTTGCCAAGCAACCCGAGATCCTCGACTACCTGGAAACCGTCAGCGACGACTTCGGGATCACGCCCCTGATCGAGTTCAACTGCGAGCTGGAACAGGCGGTATGGGATGAAGATCGTCACCTCTGGTGCCTGGACACCAGCAGCGGCCAGTACCTCGCCAGAACGGTGGTGTTTGCCACCGGCCCCATCACCGAGCCGCAGACGCCGCCGATCCCGGGACTGGAGACGTTCACCGGCAATATGTTCCACTCCGCCCGGTGGGATCACGACTACGACCTGACCGGCAAGCGCATCGCCGTGATCGGCACCGGCGCCTCGGCCATCCAGTTCGTGCCCCGGATCCAGCCGAAGGCCAGGGAACTGCATGTGTTCCAGCGCACCGCACCCTGGGTGCTGCCCAAACCGGACCTGCCGTTAGGTGAGGCCGCCAAACAGGCGATCGAGCGGTTCCCGGCGATCCAGCAGGGCTGGCGCAAGGCGGTGGCCGGCTCACTCAACGCCATCAACTTCGGATTGCGCAACCCGCAGGTCCTCAAGCCGGTGAACGAAGCGGCCAAACAGCTCCTGCGCCTGCAGATCAGCGACCCGGCCCTGCGCAGGGCGGTCACGCCGAACTTCCTGCTCGGCTGCAAGCGCATCCTGTTCGCCAACGACTACTACCCCGCCCTGCAGGCGGGCAACACGTCGCTGATTCCCAGCGGCCTGGTGGAAGTGGACGGCAACACCGTGATCGCCGCCAATGGCGAGCGCCGGGAGGTGGATGTGATCATCTGGGGCACCGGCTTTGACGTGTCACACCCGCCCATCGGCAACCGGGTCTTCAACGACAAGGGCGAACGCCTGGCGGACCTGTGGAAAGACAGTTCGCCGGAGGCCTACCTGGGCGCTACCATCGAGAACGTGCCCAACGCCTTCCTGATCCTAGGGCCTAACGTGCTGGTCTACGATTCATTCATCCGCCTGGCCGAGGCCCAGTTGGACTACATCATCGACGGACTCTGGAAGATCAAGCGCCGGTCCATCAGCAAGCTGACCATCAAGCGGAAGGTGCTGAAAAAGCACAACCGGAAGGTCCAGAAAAACCTGCAGACCACCGTGTTCAATGCTGGCGGTTGCAGCAGCTATTACCTGGACCAGAACGGCCGTAACTTCGCCGCATGGCCCTGGTCTTTGAAAACACTGAAGCGGCGACTGAACGTGTTCGAGCTGAAGGACTACGACCTGGCTTATCGTCAGGACACAGGCACCCGACCGACCAAACGTCCTGCCAAATCGAACGCCCGTGTCCGGGAAGAAGCGTTCAGCTAACGTCTACCCTGTGAAGCGGCGGGTTGCCAGCCACGGCCCAACCCGCCCATCCGGATTTTTCAACGGTCTTCTCCCCCTGCGTGCACTACCCTTATCCAAGGGCCCGCTTGCTTTGCATTCTCCAAAGGCGGCCGCACAAACCTGTGCAGACGGTCAGGTTTTAACTATAGTGGTCTCCTATCATTTGCACCGATGAAGGATCTCGGTATGTCCAGATCGCACATATCCCGGCGCGCCTTTCTCAAGGGCAGCGCCATCGCCGGTGTGACAGCCTACCTCGCACCCTTTGGCAGCGACGCCTTTGGCGCCCTGTTCGAGGAACGGGTCCTGTCACCGACCCGGGAAGACTGGCAACTGGCGGAGAGCACCATGCGCTTCCGCCTCGACGGCATCGCCAAAGTCACCGGCAGCAAGGTGTTTGCCCGGGACATCCGGGCGAAGGACATGCCGCACTGGCCGGACCAGCAGTCCCATGCGTTTATCATCCGCGCCACCCGCTGCGATCACCGCTTCGAGGACATCGACCTCAGCCGCCTGGAAAACGCCGGACTGATGCCGGACCGAATCGTGACCGCCGAGGACATGGCCCGCGACCAGATCGAAGTACCGCGCTTCTTCGGCCCTGAATTCTTCCTGCCCAAGGGCGAGACGCCGCTGTACCTGGGCTACCCGGTGGCCATGCTGGTCTACCACGATTTCCCGCGCTATCGGCTGGCCAAGAACCGCATCCGCTTTGCCGACGATGTGGTGGTCTACGGCGACAAGACGCCGCTACCGGAAAAATCCCCTTACGGTGCGTTCCGTTACATCCGCGTCGGCGGCGACACGCCGTTTGCCGAGGACACCTTCTCCGCCCTGCAGGAAACCGTGCTCTATCCGGATTTCCGCAAGCGCCACCCGGTCTGGCCCGAGGCCCTGGAAAACGGCAAGGACACCGAAAAGGCGATGTTCTATGCCAACCAGCTGCAGGACAGACTGGACAATGCCCCCGACGACTGGCTGGTGTTCGAGGGCGAATACCATTCCCAGTACACCGACCATTTTGCGATGGAGGCGGACAACGCCAACTGCTGGTTCGACCGGGACAAGGGCGACATGCACGTGGTCTGTGGCACCCAGTCCCCACAGGAACTGGTCAACTGGATGCCGGAGCTACTGTCCAAGAGCCGCTTCAACAGCCAGCGCTTCTTCCTGCATCCGGCCTACACGGTGGGTTATGGCTCTAAGGACGCCACCATTTTCCCCTACTACGGGCTGATTGCCGCCCTGTATGCCGACGGCAAGCCGGTGCGCCTGGCCAACGACCGCTACGAGCAGTTCCAGGCCACCATGAAGCGCCATCCCTTTACCATGAAAAACCGGCTGGCGGTGGACCGCAAAACCGGTAAGTTCCAGATCTTCAAGCAGGACCTGACCGCCAACGGCGGCGGGCGCGCCAACTTCTCCAACTCCGTGGCCTTTGTCGGCACCACGGCGGCGCAGTCCATCTACTACATGCCCAACAGCGACCTGACGGCCACAGCGATCTATTCCCGCATGCCGGAGGCCGGCTCGTTCCGGGGCTACGGCACCATCCAGAGCATGTCCGCTACCGAACTGATGGTGGATGAAATCGCCGGGCAGCTGAAGATGGACCCGATCGAGCTGCGCCTGCGCAACGTGTTCAAGAGCGGTATGAAGAACACCCAGGGGGCGATTCCGGCCGGCCACCTGCGTGGCGAGGAGATCCTGCACAAGGCCCGGCAGCACACCATCTGGACCGGCCGGGAAGAGCGCAAGCGGACCTACGAAGCCCAGAATCCCGAGGAACACTACGGGGTGGGTTTTGCCTGCGTGCAGAAGGATTTTGGTCACGGTGCCGAATCCGCGTTCTCCGAAGTCCGCCTGACCCCGGAAGGCCGCATCGAACTGCGCAACACCGGCGCCGAAATGGGCACCGGCTATTCCACCGGTCAGGCTGCGGTGGTCGCCACCTGGCTGGGCCGCGCGGCGGATCAGGTGCGCACCGCGGAAATGGAATGGGACGACATGCAGATGTACGAGACCGCCAGCCCCTATTTCATCTCCCAAGACGAACAGGAGAAGGCCGCCCAGGATCCCCGCTGGACGCCGTTGCTGTTGCAGGCCTCGAGCGCCAGTAACTCCGCCTACTATTTCTCGTTCCCGACGCTGGAGGCGGCCAGGGTGATCTTCCGCCACGGCCTGTGGCCTGCCGCCGTCGACTACTGGCAACGCGGCATCGGCGGCGGTCAGTCAGCGCCCTATGTCGTGCGGGAAGATAACGCCCGTTGGGAAGGCGGTCACCTCACCGCCCGGGGCATGGAACCGCTGTCGCTGGAATTCCTCGCCAAGCGCGCCCACGAGATGGGGCTGGTGACCGGCGCCATCACCCACGCCTTCAACCGCTGGGAGTGGTCCCGGGCCGACTACGACATCAACGGTCGCACCGAGAACCTGCCGCTGGATGGCCTCGCCGTCCAGTATGGCCAGGGCGCGTCCGACGAGAAGAAGGCACTGATGTCCAGCAAGCGCGGCTATCACCTGCTGACCCGCAAGAATCTCTACATCCCGCCGACCCAGCGCAATAACGCGGGCGTCACCTACTACAGCGCCTGCGGGGCACTGGTGGAACTGGCGGTGCACAAGGGCACGGGCAAGGTTTCGCTGCTCAACCACCACACGTTCCTGGAATGCGGCAACGCCATCGTCGAACAACTGGTGTCCGGCCAGATCCAGGGCGGCGCGGCCATGGGCATCGGCCATGCGCTCTACGAGGAAATGCCACTGTACGAGGACGGTCCCGGCAACGGCACCTGGAACATCAACCGCTATCACGTACCCCGGGCCAGCGAGGTCGCCGTCTGGCAGCAGACCTCGGAAATCCTGCCCCCCCTGTCGCGCACCGATCCGCCCAAGGGCATCGCCGAGGTGGTGATGATTCCCATCGTCGGCGCCATCGGTAACGGCATCGCCCACGCGACCGGCCACCATTTCCGCAGCCTGCCCATCACGCCGGACAAGATCCGGGAGGTCCTATGACACCGGAGGAGCCCAACACCATGACGATTTCGACGCGGCCGCTGAAGGTGACCATCAACGGCCAGGCCCAGCCGGTGGAAGACATCCCCGAAGAGCTGATGATGCTCGACTACCTGCACGAGTACCGCAACCTCACCGGCACCCGCTTCGGCTGCGGCCAGGGCATGTGCCGGGCCTGCACCGTGATCGTCGACAACCCGGACGGCAGCAGCGAGGAGGTGCGCACCTGCATCACCGGCGCCCACTTCTTCGACGGCAAGACCATCCGTACCGTCGAAGGACACGCCCAACGGGACGACGCGGGCGAGGTCAAGGCGCTGTCCACTGTCCAGCAGCAGTTCCTGGAGCATTTCTCTTTCCAGTGCAGCTACTGCGCGCCCGGTTTCGTCAATGCCGCGACGGTGCTGGTGGAGCGCCTGCAGCGGGAGCCGGTGCCCCGGTCACAACTGGAGGACACCATCAGCGAAGCGCTGGAATCCCACATCTGCCGCTGTACCGGCTATGTACGCTATTTCGAAGCCGTCCGCGACGCCGTACTGAAGACACCCGGCACCACCACGGGGAGGAGCTGATCATGCGTTATCGCAGCGCCCTCACAACGTTGTTCGCCCTGTGCCTGGGCACGACCCCGGCCTGGGCGGCCGACGCCGACAAGGACACCCTGGAGCGGGGCCAGTACCTGGTGCGTGCCGCCGACTGCGCCGCCTGCCACACCCGTGAAGACGGCACCCCCTACGCCGGCGGTCGCCCGATCGACACACCGTTCGGGACCGTCTACGGCACCAACATCACCCCGGACAAGGAATTCGGCATCGGCGACTACAGTGCCGACGCGTTCTATCACGCGCTGACCGAAGGCGAGCTGCCCGACGGCACCCAGCTCTACCCGGCCATGCCTTACACGGCGTACCATACGATTCCCCGCGAGGACTCGGACGCCATGTACGCCTACCTGATGAGCCTCAAGCCGGTGAACATCCAGGCGCCGGAAACCGAACTCAGTTGGCCGTTCAGCATGCGCTGGACCCTTAACTTCTGGAACGTCATGTTCGCCGGTAAAGACGCCCGGGACAGTGACGGGCAGTCCGACACCTGGAAACGCGGCCAGTACCTGGTGGACGTGCTGGGTCATTGCGGCGAGTGCCACACCCCGCGCAACAGCCTGGGCGCCGTGAACCGGGACAAACATCTGCAGGGGGCCGTCATCGGTGGTTACGAGGCCCCCAACCTGAACGCCAAACCACTCGCGGAGCGCGGCTGGACTCCGCAGGCTCTGCGCACCTTCCTGCGCGAAGGCATGAGTGAGCAGGGTTCCATGTTCAGCGAGATGTACCCGGTGTTCCATCACAGCACCCGCCACCTGCACGATGAAGACCTGAAGGCCATGTCCGTCTACCTGATGGGAGACACCCCGCCCGAAGCGACGGTGGTGAAGGCCAACGACACCCAACAGACCGACAGCGCGGGGCGTCGGCACTACCTGAACGTCTGCGCCGGCTGCCACGGTGCCGACGGCGAGGGCATTCCCCATGTGGCGGTCGCCATGAAAGGCAACACCACCCTACGCCTGGACAGCGCCCGCAATCTGGTGAAGGTGATCCACGACGGCATCGGCGCCCAGTCGTTCAACGGTTTCGAGCGTATGCAGGCGATGCCCGGCTTTGCCGACCAGCTCAGTGATGCCGAGATGGCCGAACTGGTGAACTACCTGCGCCAGACCTGGGGCGGACAGGCTCGTTCGATCGACGCGGCCACCGTAAAGGACCTGACAACGACAGCCCACTAGCGGGAGTACCGCTTGCTGGCAAAGGCAACAACGCACAGCGCCAGTGCCGTCAGGCTCACGCCCTGACCAACCACCTCAGGCTGTCCGGCTCCATAAACGACTCCGGTCGGGGTTACGAGACGGCCTCGACTTCCGCTGCCGAGGGCGCGGGTTCATGCTTGCGCTCCGTTCGCGCAATGATAGCCGAGCCCACCAGGTCACCCGTGACGTTGAGCCCGGTGGCCCCCATGCCCACCAGCGCGTCGATCGAGGCCAGCAGGGCAACGGTTTCAATCGGCAATCCGACCTGGGAGAACACCGTCGCAATCATGACAATCCCCGCGCCGGGGACACCGGCCGTCCCGATGGACGTCAGGGTGCCGATCAACACGATCTCGATCATGGTCATCAGGTCCAGGGGCACGCCGACCACATTGGCCGCAAACACCGCGGAAATGGCGATCCGGATCGCGGCGCCGTCCATATTGATGGTGGCACCGAGCGGTAGGCTGAACCCGTAAATGTTCTGGGGAATGCCCATCCGGCGGGCCGCATCGAGGGTCAGGGGTAAGGTGCCGGAACTGCTCTGGGTGGCGAACGCCGTCGCCATGGGCGTGCGGGCCTCGCGGAAAAAGCCGCCCAGGCGCACGCCGAATACGCGCATCAGGCCGCAATAGAATACAAGATGGACCGCCAACGCGATGTACAGCACCAGCACCATATCCCCCAGCGCCAGGATGGTGTTCATGCCCTGCGCGCCCGCCGTCTTGGCCACGATGGCGAAGACACCGATGGGCACGAACTGGAGCACGCCGGCCATGACCTTCAGGGTCACCGCATTGAGCCCTTCGATCACCCGGTAGAGCTGTTCAGCGAGGCCCGCCTGATCCGTGCTTTCGCGGAGTTTCAGCAAGGCGATGCCGAAGACGATGGCGGTAAAAATAATGCCCAGCAGGTTCGGCTCGCTGAAGGCGCTCACGATGTTGGTGGGGACGATACCCAGCAGGACATTGACGACACCGGGGTTCTCGGGGACATCCACACTGGCGTTGTCGTCCAGGGTCATGCCACTGCCGGGCGCCAGGATCGAAGCCACGACCAATCCGACCACGATGGCCAGTGCCGAGGTCGCCACATAGTAGACCAGCAGCTTGCGGCCCACCCGCCCCATGCTGCCGATACTGGCCTGGTTGATGCCCACCATCAGCGTAAACAGGACGATCGGCACGATCAGGAACTTCAACAGGCGCAGCAGCAACTCGCCCACCGGTGCGAGCCACTCGGCCACCGGCTGACCACCGACCAGTCCGACCACAATCCCCAGCACAAGCGCGATACTGACGCGAAGAATCAGGGAGGAGGTCAGGTAAGCGTTCAACAAGGCTCTCATTCGGGTCTCCGATCATGAGTGGATGGATAGTCGGACGGCGGCATCCCTGGCACGCCCTGATTCTGAGGGATACGCCCGATAGGGTAAACCGCAAGGCTCTGAATACGGCGGACCTATGCCCGTCGGATCAGGTACACACCCAGCAGCACCAGAACCGTCCCCGCCATCTGCACTCCGGTGATGGGCTCGGCCAGCAGCAGCCAACTGAAGAAGATCGTCATGATCGGTCCCAGCATACCCACCAGGACCGTGGGCCCGGCGCCGATGCGCTGGATCGCCCCGGACTGGAAAAAAATCGGCATGACCGTCGAGAAAACCGCCATCGCGGCACAGTAGCCGTAGATGGACCAAGGCTGGACCAGATCGCTCACCGGGTTCGTGGCCAGGAAATGGATCTGCGCCGCGACAATCGACACCACCAGCGCCAACACCGAAAACCGGGCCGCCCCCAGTTTGGCGATGGACACTTCCGCAAAGGCGTTGTAGCAGGCGTAAGACACCGCCGAGGCGAACACCAGACCCGCGCCGATCCAGGGCGCACGGCTGTCCTCCGCCAGTTGCGTGTCGCTGACAAACACCAGACTGACGCCGGCATAGCACAGTACCAGGGCGGCGACCAGTTTCGCGCTGACGGGTTTGTTCAGGAACAGCAGACCGATCAGGATGGTGATGGTCGGGTAGGTAAACAGGATGACCCGCTCCAGCCCGGCCGAAATGTACTGCAGCCCCAGGAAGTCCAGGATCGAGGCGCCGTAATAGCCGGCCAGCCCTAAAAAGATCAGCAGCATCCAATCCCTGGCACCCAGTGTCGGACCGTTTCGCAGGTAGGCCCAGCCGCTGACCAGGAACAGCGGCAGCGAAAAGATCATCCGCAACGACAGCAACGTCACCGCGTCGACGGGCGCCGCCTGATAGGCGAGTTTGACGAAAATCGCCTTGAACGAAAAACCAAAAGCCGCCAGCACCGCCAATCCGATACCCAGTTGCCGGGGAGAAACCTGCATACGCATCAAAACCACTCGCCCTTCAAAGATTCAATAAATTGAATCATATGACTCACGAAACACTGATAGAATTGCGTTTTCAGCACACGAGCCTTCGTTTATTTCGAATTCTTCTCATGAAATACAACCTGACGGATTTACGACTGTTCATCGCGGTGGCCGAATGCCAGAGCCTGACCCACGGTGCCGAACGCGTGTTCCTGGCGCCCTCGTCGGCAAGCCACCGGATCAAGATTCTGGAGGGCTCGTTGGGCACCTCCCTGCTGCAACGCAAGGCTCGGGGCGTGCAACTGACCCGGGCCGGCGAGATCTTCCTGCGCCACGCGCGGCAGGTGTTCGCCAAGCTCGAGCAGATGCACTCCGACCTGGCGCCCTATGCTGAAGGCATCCAGGGACATGTGCGGCTGTGGGCCAACACCCATGCCATCCACAGCTACCTGCCCAACGATCTGGCCGCGTTTCTCAGCCGACACCCGCAGATCAGCGTGAACCTGGAGGAGCAGACCAGCGGCGACATCCTCGCCGGCGTCGCCCGGGGTGATGCGGAGATCGGCATCGTGGCGGAGCACGACGATCATCAGGACGTCACCCTGGTGCCCTACCGGGAAGACCGGTTGGTGCTGATCACGGCGCAGGGACACACACTGGCCGGCGCCCGTGCCCTGTCATTCGCGGACGTACTGTCCGAACCGTTCGTCATGCTGCACGCCGGGTCGGCCATCCATACGTTCACCATGAACATGGCGTCGAGCCTTGGGGCGCACCTGAACGTCCGGGTGCAGGTGAAGAGTTTCGAGGCGGTATGTCGCATGGTGGCAGCCGGCGTGGGGATCGGGCTGGTACCGCGGGAAGCGGTGAAGCCGTTTGGCCACCAACCACTCGCGCTCATCGAAGTGAAGGAAGACTGGGCCCAAAGGGATCTGAAGATTTGCACCAATCCGCGTGCCACACCCTCGCCGTTTGCCCAGGCGCTGATCGACCACCTGGCGGCCGCCCGGTCACCCCAGCCAGTGCAGACAGAGTGACAGGGTGACCACCGAACCCACCGTCGACAACAGGACGCTGCTGGCCACCACCGAGGCTTCACGGCGGTAATATTCCGCCAGCATGAACGGTCCGGTTCCAGTGGGCAGCGCACTCAGCAAAAGCGCGGCCTTGGCCCAGAGCGCCGGCAACTGGAAGACGTAGCTGGCCAGGAGCCAGACCAGCAGTGGGTGCACGATCAACTTGATCCCCACCAGACCCGCGGCCCCCTGCGCCCGTCCCCGCTCGCGCTGGGCCAGGAAGGCGCCCAGGGACACCAGGGCACAGGGTGTCGTCGCTGCCCCCAACATATCCAGGAAGCGACTGGCGGCCTCCGGCAGAGCCAGCCCCGAAGCCGCCCAACCGGCGCCCAGGATTGGCGACACCACCAGCGGATTCTTGGCCAGCGCGACGAGCACCTTGCGCACGGCGTGATAGGCCGACCCTTCGCTTTGCAGCCCCACCTCCACGCAGACGATGGCAATAGAAAACAGCACACAGACCACGATCAACGTGGCCACGAGCGCCGGCTCCAGCCCCTCATCCCCGAGCACCAGCACGCACAGGGGAATGCCGATATAGCCGGTATTGGCGTAGGAGGCACTCAACCCGTCAATGCTGGCATCGGCCAGGTGCCGCTCACCACGCCACCGATAGAGCAACGTGATCACGAAGACAAACAGGGTGCCGATACACACCACCGCGATAAAACCGGGGTGCCAGATGGCCTCCAGTGAGGCGGTCGCCGTGGCGGTGAAGAGCAGCGCCGGCAGGCAGAGCCAGACCACGAAACGATTGAGCTCCGAAGCCGCCGTTTCGCCCAGGCAGCCGGTTCGTCGGCAGACGTAGCCGGCCAGGATCAACCCGAAAATGGGCAGCAACACGTTTACAACAGCGGTCATCGACAGGCTCACTCGGCGGGTTCGACAAGAGAGCGCCAGTGTCCCACCTGGCCTTTGATACCGTCTAATGCTATATAATCCATCCATTGATACTTAATTTGCATCAACTATGGATATCCGCCAGCTTCGCAGCTTCCTGACCCTTGCGGACACGCTCAATTTTCGCCGGGCCGCCGAGCGTCTCAACATCACCCAGCCACCATTGAGTCGGCAGATCGCCGCGCTGGAAGAGAGTGTCGGCACGCCGTTGTTCTGGCGGCACTCCCGCTCGGTGGGCCTGACGCCGGCCGGCGAGCAATTCCGGACGGATGTCAGCCGGCTGCTGGACGACCTGGACGTCGCGGTCCAATCCGCCCGGTCGGCCGCCGAGGGCGAGCGCGGCACACTGACGATCGCGTTCACCATGTACGCCGCCTGGAACATCCTGCCGGAACTGGTCGCCTCCTTTTCCGACGCCTATCCCGACGTGGCCCTGGCCCTCGACGAAACCCTGCCCCGGGACCTGCACGCCGCGCTGGTGAACGGCAGCGCCGATGTGGGCATCAGCTTTCCGCTGCGTTTTGCCCACACGCTTCAGTACCGTCCGCTGTTCCACGAGCCGTTGTGCGCGGTCCTGCCGGAGACGCATCGACTGGCGGGAGAAACGATCGTGTCGGTGGGTGACCTCGCGCCGGATCCGTTCATCACGTTCCCGAGCACCACCGCGCCGGCCCTGCACGAAGCCGTCACTGCCTGCTGCCGGCTGTACGATTTCGAGCCCTCTATACGGGTGGAGGCTCACCTTCAGCAGACCATCGTCAACCTGGTGGCGAAGGGACTGGGCGTGGCACTGGTGCCCAACTCCATGCGCCGCATGCAACTGGCGGGAGCAGTCTTCCTGCCGTTGGTCGAATCCCCGCAGGTGGAACAGGGCGTCTACTGGAACGCTGACAACCCCAATCCCTGCCTGCATCGGTTTATCGAAGGACTGGACGCAACATGACCAACGCTGATTTTCTGGGAACAGCCCAACCGCGCCTGGTCCTCTACTTGCCTCATCGACCGAACAGGCTGGCGCAGCTGGCCGTTGATCCGAATGCGGGCGACCTCATCGACGCCAACTCCAACCACTGGCGCAAAATCGTCACCCTGCTGGCCAAAATTGCCAGTCCTGCCGCCGGAGACTGGCGAGCGTTCCGGGACACTGGCCTGTTCCGGCAAACCGCGCTGTGCTTCACCCCCGAACTGATCGGCGGCCCGACCTGGCACTGGATTGGCGGGAAGGACAACCTGCAGCGATTCAGGACACTGGCCCACAACGCCGAACCGCTCGCCGATTGCCCGGAAGTGGCCGTTGATCCCGACAGGAAGCTCCTGCTGACGCCCTACCCGGACTACCGCCAGCTCAGCAACGCGGTAGTGGAGCAGATCCGCGGCGCCTTGAGTGAGCATGCGTTCTACCCACCATGAGCCCCTTCCCGGGTCGATCCTGCCGGCCATATCGGTAGAATAGTCCGCCAACCTGGCCACCGTCTCGACGCTCCCATGACACACCCGTATTACCTCGGCAGCCCCCAATGGTCCGATCCCAAGTGGAACACCCAGCTTCCCGCCGGAGGCAATCCGCTTGAGCGATACAGCCAGGTTCTCAATACCGTGGAAGGCAACACCACCTTCTACGCCACGCCCAGCCTGGCTCAGTGTGCCCAGTGGCGAACGCAGGTGCCGGACGATTTCCGGTTCCTGTTCAAGTTCCCGCGGGCGATCAGCCACGACCAGTTGCTGGCCGGACCCACTTCCGAGATCAACCAGTTCCTGGACATCATTGCACCACTGGAGGACGTGCTGGGCCCGTTCCTCCTGCAGCTGCCCGCCGCCTTCGGGCCGGAGCACCTGGATCGGTTGTGGCGTTTTATCGACGCACTTCCCGAGCCGCTGACCTGCGCGGTTGAAGTTCGTCATGCGGCATTCTTCAGCAAAGGGGACGCCGAAAAGAGCCTGAACCGGGGCCTCCGGGACCGACGGATTGCCCGGGTCTGTCTCGACAGCCGGGCGCTGTTCAGCGCCCAACCGGAGAACGACATCATCGTGGATGCCCAGCGCAAGAAGCCGAAGGTGCCGGTTCATGTGCTGCCGGTCGAGGCGCCGCCGGTAATCCGCTTCGTCGGTCATCCGGTCCTTGAAGCCAACCGCCCGTTCCTGCAGCCCTGGGTGGAAAAGGTCGCCAGCTGGATCGAAGGCGGTCAGCGGCCCTACGTCTTCATGCACATGCCGGACAACGGCGATGCGCTGTCCCTGGCCGCGCTCTGGAGTGAGTTGCTGCAGGCTCGCCTGCCCCACCTGGAGGTGCTCAACCTGGACGGCGAACAGCCCCAGATGGGCTTGTTCTAGCCACTGGGAGGACATCGACGACTGACGTCAAAGACACGCTTTCAGACTTCAAGAGTCTCGCGAATCCATGTCAACGGGCCTTAAAACAACCCGCCCCAAGACAACTTAGATCATATTTGCCAACCCGTTGGCATTGAGCAAATGGCCTCTTGCGACTACAACTATAGAGGACACAACCATTTACGAACGCTCGCCGAGGACGTCGCTTCATCGTTTATCGGGATGAACTCGCTGACCATACGGATTGTCAGACGTCGTTCTGCGGGCCTCTCGAATGGGACGACCAAGCGTGCACTGAAGAGCTGGCGCATTAAGGGGCCGGGGCGGACCGGCCGAATAATAACTGGAGGAACTCATGGCAATAGGTGTCTGGATCAGCTTGCTACTCTACTTTGTCCTTATGCTCGCCATCGGCTTTTACGCCTGGCGCAAATCCACGTCATCATCCGAAGAATACATGCTGGGCGGACGGCAGCTCAGCCCTGCGGTAGCGGCCCTGTCTGCCGGTGCCTCGGACATGAGTGGCTGGCTGCTCCTGGGCCTGCCCGGGGCCCTGTATGCCACCGGGCTGGTTGAAGCCTGGATCGGTATCGGCCTGTTTGTCGGGGCT
Source organism: Marinobacter sp. R17 (assembly GCF_003789045.1). Taxonomy (NCBI): domain Bacteria; kingdom Pseudomonadati; phylum Pseudomonadota; class Gammaproteobacteria; order Pseudomonadales; family Marinobacteraceae; genus Marinobacter; species Marinobacter sp. R17. The sequence continues at coordinate 63,054 of NZ_RHGZ01000022.1, forward strand.
TTCATCAACTGGATTGTGGTGGCACCCCGTCTGCGTGAACAGACCGAACGCTACGACAACAGCCTGACCATCCCCGAGTTCCTCGCGAATCGCTTCCCGACGAAAGCCATGGCGCTGCGCACCGTATCGGCCATCGTGATCGTGGTGTTCTTTGCGGTGTATACCGCTTCCGGCCTGGTCGCCGGTGGCAAGCTCTTCATGAGCGCCTTCGGGTCCCTCATCGACTCCTCGGTCATCAGCGACTACTCCATCGGGGTCTGGCTGACCCTGGGTATCGTCCTGACCTACACCGTCATCGGTGGCTTCCTGGCGGTCAGCCTGACCGACTTCGTGCAGGGCTGCATCATGATGTTGGCACTGATCATCATGCCGGCGGTGGTGCTGTTTGGCAGCGGCGGCGGTGGTTTTGACCAGGCCTCGGAAACGCTGGCGACGGTCGATCCCAATTTCCTGTCCTGGACGAACGGGCTCACGTTCGTCGGCTTCCTGTCGGCGGTGACCTGGGGGCTGGGTTACTTTGGCCAGCCCCACATCATCGTGCGGTTCATGGCGGTCCGAACGGTTGAAGACGTCCCCAAGGCCCGGAACATCGGCATGACCTGGATGGCCATCTCCCTGATCGGCGCCATCAGCCTGGGCATTTTCGGTCGCGCCTACGCGGTCCGTAACGGCCTGGATGTGGGCGACTCGGAAACGATCTTCATCGTGCTGGCCGACCTGCTGTTCCACCCGCTGATCACCGGTTTCCTCTACGCGGCCCTGCTGGCTGCCATCATGAGTACCATTTCCAGTCAGCTGTTGGTGTCCTCCTCCTCCCTCACCGAGGACTTCTACCGCCTGTTCCTGAACAAGGAAGCCACCGACAAGGAAAGCGTGCTGGTCGGCCGGGTCTGCGTGTTGCTGGTGGGGATCGTCGCGGCCTTCATAGCCAGCGACCCGAACTCCAAGGTGTTGGGGCTGGTCAGTAACGCCTGGGCCGGTTTCGGTGCCGCCTTCGGGCCGCTGATGATCCTGTCGCTGACCTGGAAGCGCATGTCGGGTGCTGGCGCGGTAGCCGGCCTGATCGTCGGCGCCCTCACCGTCATCATCTGGATTTCGCTGGGTCTGAACGGCAGCTTTATGGGCGGCCCCGGCGTCTACGAGATCATTCCGGGCTTCATTGCCGCCTGGATTGCCATCTACGTGGTCAGCCTGGCGACCCAGTCCGACGGCGAATTCCGGCCCCTCGAAAGCCGATAGTAGCGGCGAAAACAAAGCCCCATGGTGCGCAAGCGCCATGGGGCTTTTTATGTCCGGCCAAACGAAACCGACGTCCTAGACGCGAATATCGACCTGCCCACCGATGTTCGGATTGGCACTCGTCGCCGACACAGGCGCATTGGCCGTGACGCTTTCCAGTAACTGAAGCGCGCCCGCCTGGGCCAGGTCCTGGGCGGACTTCAGCACACTGATCTGCACCTGCTCCTGCAATCGGCTCTGGCTGAGCTGGGTACTGAAACTGGCGATGGAAGCAACATCCATGACTGACCCTCAATGCGGTACCGTCACGACCAACCTTCGATCGATGGCCGTGTCGCCACGCTATCACTTTCTCGGGGGTCGACGATAGCGCTCCGACAACGTCATATGGCCTCCAACATCATGTGGCACTGAACCCGCTCACGACGACGGTTTCACAAGGCCCATTTTCTCCAGCGTCAGGGTCTCGTCGGCGCGGCCCCAGCCGCCGTCATTGACCTCTTCCACGAGCACCATCGTGTAGGGTCGAACCTCCTCGCCGAAATACTCGACAAACATCTCGGTCGTGCGATGGATGATCTCTTCCTTGCGGGCGTGATCCAGAATACCTTCGGGGAATTTATAATTGGCAAACGGCATGGTTATCTCCTTCCATTTAGATTGTGGTGGTCCAACAGACCGGAATATCAGGCCATGCCACCGTTGGCGCGCAGGACCTGTGCGTTGATCCAACGTCCCTGGGGTCCGGCGAGGAAGGACACCACATCGGCGATTTCCTCCGGCTCACCCAGGCGCTCCATGGGGGACATGGCCGCAATCGAATCGATCTGTTCCTGGCTTTTGCCTTCGAAGAACAATTCCGTCGCCACGGGGCCGGGTGCCACCGCGTTGACGGTAATTCCCCGTCCACGAAGCTCGTTGGCCAGGACCCGAACCAGTCCTTCCACACCGGCTTTACTGGCAATGTAGGCGCCATAGGCCGGAAAGGACTTGGCCAATACGCTGGATGAGAAGGCGATGATGCGACCGCCCTCGCCGAGGGTTTCAGCCGCCTTGGCCATCACCAGCCAGCTACCGCGCAGGTTGACCGCCACCATGCGGTCCAGCACCTCGACGTTCTCGGCGGTTATAGTGGCTGGCGTCATCACCCCGGCACTGTTCACGACCACATCGATACGTCCGAAGGCTTCAAGCGCCCTGCGGAACAGCTGGTCGACAGCGGTCGCGTCGGCCACATCGCCCTGGATCGCCACGGCCCGGCCACCGCGGGATTCAATGTCAGCCACGGCTTGCTCGGCCAATTGGACATTGCCGGCGTAATTGACCACCACGGCAAAGCCGTCGTCAGCCAGTCGGATCGCGGCAGCACGGCCGATACCGCGGGATGCGCCGGTAACCAGCGCGACAGGTTGGGTGTTTGTCATGTCATGGACTCCTGCTGTTGAATGGATGAGTCCATTATTGGCATTCCAGGTATGCGGATAAATCAGCTAATCTGTCATGACTATTCACTCAAAATAAACAATCGTTATGGACCGATTTGACGCGATGGCGCTCTTTACCCGTATTGTGGAGAGCCGCAGCTTCACCCGTGCGGCCAATGCCCTCGACATTCCGCGTGCGACGGCTACGCTGGCGATACAGCAACTGGAAAGCCGGCTCGGCGTGAGGCTGCTGGAGCGTACGACGCGCCAGGTACGCCCCACGGCAGAGGGCCAGGCCTTCTACGAACGCTGCCTCGGCCTGCTTGCCGACCTGGAGGAGGCCGAGGCCGAGCTGCGCCCGGTCGCCAGCAACCCGCGCGGCGTTCTCCGCGTCGAGCTGCATGGCACTCACGCCAGCCACATCGTGTTACCGCGCATCGACGAATTCCGCGCACGCTATCCCCGACTGGACCTGATCGTGACCAGTGGCGATCGTCGCGTGGATCTGGTTGGCGAAGGCGTGGATTGTGCCGTCCGCGGCGGCGTCCCCGGTGACTCAACGCTGGTTGCCCGACGTCTGACGGTTCTGTCTCAGGTCATCTGCGCCAGTCCGGACTACCTCGCCCGTATGGGCACTCCGAAAACGCCAGAGGATCTGAGCGCGCATCAAAGCGTGCATTTCGTCTCCGGGTACTCCGCGCCGGATGCGGCGCTGGACCTGGTCATCGACGGGCAAACGGTGTCCTTCGATACGAATGGCTGGCTCGCCGTCAATGAGGCAGAAAATTACGTGGTGAGCGGCCGACGTGGGTGCGGGCTGATTCAGCTGCCGCGCTTCCACGTCCAGCCATTCCTGGAGAGCGGAGAACTGGTCGAGGTCCTCGCCGATTGGGAAAAACCGATGATGCCCATCTATGCGGTTTACCCCCATCGCCGCCAGCTTTCTCCGCGGGTGAGAGTTTTTGTGGACTGGCTGGTCACGGTTTACAACGAGTATTTTGGGTAGACTGCGCAGGAATAGACACGGAGATCAATTCGGCTTTTTGCGTTCCGCGGCAGACGGATAGGTCTTGTGGAGCTCGCTGTCCTGCTCTTCCAGCATGACCGCCATATTGATAATCGCCCGTGCCATACCCCGCACCAGATTGAGGAGCATCAGGCCGAAGGCATCCGGCTGCTGCTGATGAAGGTCAAGGAACTGACCACAGGTTATTTCGAGAACCACGGAAGGCTCATCAGCCATCGTGCTCGCCGGCCGATTCGTGAGTGCGATCATGGGCACAAACCCCATGTCATCGCCTGGCTTGTGGCAACGGGCAAGCGTAAAGCCGCCATCGTTCCGGGGCATATAAGTACTGACTGATCCGGTCAGGATGATGTAGAAAGCCTCGCTGCGCTCGCCAATGTCGTAAAGCTTTTCACCCGTTTCAAGTGCGATGAGCCGCCCCTGCCGAAGAAGCTGCAGGACGACGTCATCTTGCAAAGCTCCAAACGTTGAAAGCTCACGAAAGTAGGCGGATCCCTGCGCCTGCCAAAACTCCAGGGCATCGATCTCGCGCATACACCTGTATCCGGTTGGGTGGTCGGCTTTTTTAGTATAGCCGCCCCTGCCGATCACCGGTGAACCATGCATATGTCATCACGCAGCACTTGACCTCAACCTAACTTGAGGCCTCATAACGCCCAACCATGTCCACGCAACAACATGGAGACCGGTACAATGCCTCAGAACATGCCCCCAAGAGGACAAGGAATGGTTGGTAAAACATCGACTGGGAAAGTACTCGTTCTGGGTCGCTCGGCCGCCCTGCTGGAAACCGTGCTGACTGAACTCGATGCCGCCGGTGTCAACGCGCAGGGAACGGCTACCCCGGAGATGGCGCCGCACCAATTCGATGCCCGCGACTTCGACCTCATTGCGCTTGGAAGGGGGCTGCTGGGCGAGACGGGTGACGGGCTTAAAGCACAGTTCCGGAATCGCAATCCCGAGGTGCGATTCCTTGACACCTATGCGCCATTCGCTGCGCATCAGATTGTCGAGGCCATGACCAATGAACCGGCGCCGGCACCGGACCTAGACGCCTATTGTGCCCGAATCGGCTACGCCGGCCCGCTGTCGGCGACCCTGAACACCCTGAAGGCACTGCATGAACGCCACCCGGATGCTATTGCGTTCGAGGCCATCGACGTGCTTCTGGACCGGGGTGTGGATATTTCGCCCGCTGCCGTGGAGCACAAGCTGGTCCAAGCCCAACGCGGAGGCTACTGCTTTGAGCACAATGGTCTGTTCAAACGAGTCCTGGAGGCCCTGGGTTTTCACGTCGAAGGAATGACTGCCCGCGTCCGCTGGATGGCCCAGCCAGGCGTAGCCCCGCAACCGCATTCCCACATGGCGCTGAGAGTCTGGCTCGACAACCGACCCTGGCTGGTCGACGTGGGTTTTGGCGGCAACGTCCTGACGGCGCCGCTGCGCATGGACACCAGCGATCCCCAGCCGACTCAGCACGAGACCTTCCGGCTGATTCCCTTTGGCCCGGGGTTGCTCCTGCAAGCCCAGATCGACGGTCAGTGGCGGCCGGTCTACGAGTTGTCCAGCGAGCCTCTGCTGAGCGGCGATTACACGGTCGCCAACTGGTACACCTCAACGTACCCGGGCTCTCCGTTCCGATCACACCTGATGGTGGCGCGCACCACCCCAACCGCCCGTTACAAGCTGCTCAACAGCCGACTGACCACACGCTACACGGATGGCAGTGAACAACGTGAGGAGCTGGATATAAATGCCCTGGAAGGTGTTTTGCGCGACACTTTCCTGCTGCCGGTGCAGCCGGAATGGCGACCCTTGATCGAACGTGCTGTAGGCTAAGCTGACATGATGAAAACCAGCCGATCTTCCCGATAAAAAATCCCTTCTGAACGATCAAAACCCCGGTTTCTACGAATTGAAACCGGGCCAACTCTATGAAGCATTTTCTGCTTACGTTTCAGCATGTTGTGAAAATGTAAAGAAGCAGAAACCGGCCTATCGGACTGAACGTCGGTTCAATATCATGCCGCGCTCTCATTACCGTCATTTAATCACTGGAGCGAGTTCATGAAAGGAAGAGTCGGGCTGATACTGGGCCTGCTGCTGATGACCGGCTGCGCCACCGCCACCGAGGAACTGCGTGTCTACACCGAGCAATACCCGCCTTACAACATGACCAACAACGGCATGCCGTTTGCCCATTCAGCGGACGACATCACCGGACTGTGCACGGACGTCCTGAAAGCGATCCTCGCCAAAACCGACCTGAAAAACAGCATTAAACTCCGGGATCTCAGTTTTGGTCTGAGCCGCACGGAAGAGCACCCGAACCACGCGATCTACTGCGTCTCCAAGACCGATGAGCGCGAGCCTTTCTTTAACTGGGTCGGCCCCCTGTCGTCCATCAAGTGGACGCTGTTCGCCAAGCCGGGATCGTCCATTGAACTTGATGCCCTGGACGACGCGCGCAAGTACCGCATCGGCGGCTACAAAGGCGACGTCATGACGAACTACCTGAAGGAAAAAGGGTTCGATGTGCTGGCCATCAGCAACAACGGCCTGAACGCCCGTCGTCTGGTGGAAAACCAGATTGACCTGTGGGTCGCCGATGGTCTGGCCGGTCCTTACCTGGCGGCTGACGCCTCGGACGTCACCCATCTCAAGCGCGTCCTGGTGTTCCGCGAGACACCGATGTACCTGGCCGTGAACAAAGACTCCGACCCGGAGATCCTGCATGCGCTGAACGAGGCGTATCGTAAGCTGGTCGAATCCGGTGAGAAGGAAGCGATTTCGCGGGCATACGGTCTCTGAGCCTGACCGGATGACGCGGCGGGATGCTCTTGCCGCCGCGTTATCGCTCTTTTGTCGAGCAGCAACCAAACCACGTGGCTTCCCTTTTTTGATACCTGGCCCAACCTGGCTATTAATCCTGGGCGCCAGGACTGCGCACGACACCCCCCGCCTGCCCCGCAACAGTGCACATCAACCCGTAAAACCACCAAAGACAGTGACTCAACGCTGGCACACTCCATGCTGTGATCCGGCTAAAGGGACTTCCCGCCCGATCAATCAGGAGCAGGCCATGACCACTGCGCATGAACACACCGGAAGTGTCACCGATGAACTCCACAACGACTCACTCACTCCGCTGCCCGCGGAGGAAAAGAAGTGGGGCTGGTTTGAGATCTTTAACGTCTGGGCCAATGATATCCAGAGCCTGTTCGGCTATTCCCTGGTGGCCTCCCTGTTCATTTCCTACGGGGTAACGGGCTGGACGGCGTTTCTGGCGCTGCTGACGGCCAGTGTCCTGGTGATGTTTCTGGTCAATATCTCTGGCAAGCCGGGCGTCGAGCACGGCATTCCCTATCCGGTTCTGGCCCGGGCCAGCATGGGTACCCGTGGCGCTCGCCTGCCGTCCATTCTGCGGGCCACGGTAGCCGTGTTCTGGTACGGCGCACAGACGTACTTCGCTTCAACGGCGCTCTACCTGCTGCTGGTCACGATCACGGGCTATCACAGCGAGTCGGAATGGATGGGCCTGTCGCTGCTGGGCTGGATTTCGTTCCTGCTGGTGTGGTGCCTGCAGATCGCCATCTTCTCTCGCGGCATGCAGTGGGTCGGCACCTTCCTCAATTTAGCCGGACCTTTTGTTTATCTGGTGATGCTGGGCTTGCTGGTGGTGTTGTGGCAGAAGTCGGATGGCCAGCTGTGGGACGCCGCCCAGACCATCTTCGCGCCTGAACATCCGACCTGGCAAAGTGAATTCACCGGCTTTATCGCCATCGTGGGCACCATGGTGGCGTACTTTGCGGCGGTAATGATCAACTTCAGCGACTTCTCCCGCTACTCCCGCAGCCACCGCTCCATGATGCTCGGCAACCTGATCGGCCTGCCCCTGAACATGGTGCTGTTCTCCGCGCTGGCCCTGCTGATCACCGCCGGAGCTGCCGTGCTTTACGGCGAGAAAATCGTCAACCCGTCGCAGATCGTGGAGCGCACCGACAGCGCCCTGCTCAGCGTCATCGCTGCCGTGACGTTCTTTGCCGCCACGGTGGGCATCAATCTGGTGGCCAACTTCATTCCCGCCGTCAACGGCATTGCCAACATGGCCCCGGCCCGGCTCAACTTCAAACGGGCCGGCTGGATCACGTCGCTGTTTGCTCTGGTGATCGGCGGCTTCTGGGTCAGCTTTATCAGCCGGATTGGCATCAGCGGCTTCGTTAACACACTTGGCGCCACCCTCGCCCCGCTCTACGGCATCATGGTGATGGATTACTTCATCGTGAAGAAGCAGCAGCTCAAGCTGAAAGACCTGTACAGCAGCGACCCGGAAGGCGCCTACGCCTACGAGGCCGGCTGGAACCAGAAAGCCCTCTTCGCCTTCCTGATCGGTGCCCTGTTCTCGGTCTCCAGCGTCTGGGTCGAGGAGATGAGCCAGCTCTCCGGTTACGCCTGGCTGCTGGGCGCCGTGATCGGCGCACTGATGTACGCCGTGGCGATGTCGTCCGCCGTCCGTGAGGCCGGTTCACGCTACCACAAGGGGCGCATGGCGCCGTAGGATTTACCGGGCCCGACGAACACCGGTGGCCAGGTCGCGTGTCAGGTCGTGGAGCGCGTCCCTGGCTGCACCGGGCGATGTGGCATGTTCCACACAGCTTACCAATGCTGACCCCACGATCACCGCCTCACTGAACCGGCCGATCGCAGCTGCATCTTCGGCCGTGCGGATACCAAAACCCACGCCGATGGGCAGATCCGTGTGTTTGCGGATGTCGGCCAGGGTGGTTTCCACGCTCTCCTGGGTGGGCGATGCGGCACCCGTCACGCCGGCCACGGAAACGTAGTAGACAAATCCGGACGCCTCACGCAGCACCTGCTTCAGCCGCTCGCCTTTCGTGGTGGGGGTGACGAGTCGAATGATGTGGATTCCCGCATCCCGGGCCGCCTGGAAAAACGCTCCGTCGTGATCGGGTGGCAGGTCCACGATGATGAGGCCATCGACCCCGGCCTCGACCGCGTCCCGCAGGAACCGGTCAGCGCCGTAGCGATAGATGGGGTTGTAGTAGCCCATCAACACCAGCGGGGTTTCCCGGTCCTGTTCGCGAAACTGTTGCACCATCGCCAGTGTCTTTCTCTGGGTCTGCCCGCCGTTAAGCGCTCGCAACGACGACTTCTGGATCGCCGGACCGTCCGCCATGGGATCGGTAAACGGCATACCCAATTCGATAATGTCCGCGCCAGCGGCGGGCAGCCCCTTGAGGATATCCAGCGATGTGTCGAGATCCGGATCACCGGCCGTAACATAGGTCACGAGCGCCGGGCGATTCTCGGCCTGGGTGCCTGCAAGCCGCCGGTCGAGTCGGGAAGTAAGTGTCATGATGCCATCTCCGCTGCGTGTGATGGGTTCGAACCGCCAAGGTACTCGGCGACGCTGGCCATATCCTTGTCGCCCCGGCCGCTCAGGTTCACGACCATCAGGTGGTCTTTCGGCAGTGTCGGCGCCCGCCGGGCCACTTCCGCCAGCGCGTGGGCCGTTTCCAGTGCGGGGATGATGCCTTCCTGCCGGCAACACAGCTGGAAAGCCTCCATGGCTTCCTGGTCCGTGATCGACACATAGTCCACCCGCCCCTGCTCGTGCAACCAGGCGTGCTCGGGGCCAATGCCCGGATAATCCAGGCCCGCCGAGATGGAGTGGGCGTCGGTGATCTGACCGTCCTCGTCCTGCAGCAGGTAGGTGCGATTGCCGTGCAACACACCCGGCGTCCCACCGCTCAGGCTGGCAGCGTGCTTGCCGCTCTCAACCCCATGCCCGCCGGCTTCAACGCCAATCATCTGCACCCCGTCATCCGCCAGGAACGGATGGAACAGGCCCATCGCGTTGGAGCCGCCGCCAATGCACGCCACCAGCGAGTCGGGCAGCCGCCCTTCCTGATCCAGCATCTGCTCTCGGGTTTCGCGGCCGATGACCGACTGGAAGTCCCGCACCATGGCTGGATACGGGTGCGGCCCGGCCACGGTACCGATCACATAGAAGGTGTCGTCGATGTTGGTCACCCAGTCGCGCAGCGCCTCGTTCATGGCATCCTTGAGGGTGCCGGTGCCGCTGCTGACCGGGATGATCTCGGCGCCAAGCAGCTGCATACGGAACACGTTAGGTTGTTGGCGCTCCATATCCGTCTTGCCCATATAAACCACGCATTGCATGCCCAACCGGGCCGCGACCGCGGCCGTAGCCACACCGTGCATGCCGGCCCCAGTCTCGGCAATGATGCGGGTCTTGCCCATACGCTGCGCCAACAGGACCTGGCCGATGCAGTTGTTGATCTTGTGCGCGCCTGTGTGATTGAGCTCTTCGCGCTTGAAGTAAATCGTGGCGCCGCCGAAATGCTCAGTGAGCCGATCCGCCCGGTACAGCGGGCTCGGACGCCCCACATAGTCGCGCTGGAAATACGCCAGCTGCGCCTGGAAATCCGGATCGTCCTGTGCCTTTGCGTAACAGGTCTGGAGTTCCTGGATCAGCGGCATCAGCGTTTCCGCCACAAAGCTACCGCCGAACTGGCCAAAAAAGCCGTTGACGTCTGGCTGCATGGAATAGGGATTCATAACGAACCTGCCTGCTCATTGATTGAGTGAACTGAAATGAGATTAACGAAGGCAAGCGCTGGAAAAAATCGATAGAATTGCATAAACATGTGAGCTGGAGTCACACTTTATGAGCCAGGACATGCCCCCTCTCAGCGCCCTTCGGGCGTTTGAGGCCACCGCCCGACTGGGCAGCGTGACCGCTGCCGCGGGTGAACTTCACGTCACCCACGGCGCCGTCAGCCGCCAGTTGCGCAGCCTCGACGAGCACTTCGGCACGCCTCTGTTTACCAAGGCGGGCCGGGGCATCCGACTCACCCATCAGGGCGAGCAGCTTCAGCGGGGTGTCGGGGATGCCTTTGCCCGCCTGCGCGAGAGTTGCGCCGAGCTCAAACGCAGTTCCGAGGAAGGGCCCTTTGTCCTGAACTGCCCCGGCAGCCTTCTGGCCCGATGGTTCATTCCCCGGCTGGAGCGGCTTCACCGGGAATTGCCGGACATCAGACTGCAAGTCGGTGACAGCGACAGTGAACTCGACCCTCGCCACAGTGAAGCCGGCGCCACGCTCCTTTTTTCCGAGCCGCCTTATCCCGCAGAACTGGGCGTCATCGAACTCGCCCCGGAAAACATCTGCGCCGTAGCCAGGCCCGATCAGGCCGAACGGTTCGATAGCCAGGACCCCGCCACGATATTCACGAGGCCCCTGCTCCACACCCGCTCGCGTCCCCAAGCCTGGCCGCAATGGGCCCAGGCGCACGGACTCGATGAGGCGCGCCTGGCTCAAGCCGTGGAAGCGGGCCAGGGCTTCGACCACCTCTACTACCTGATTGAAGGGGCCCTGGCTGGTCTGGGTGTGGCCATTGCCCCTCGCTTGCTGGTGGAGGACGATCTGGCCTCCGGGCGCCTGATCGTCCCCTGGGGCTCGGTCGAGACCAGCGGTCGGCTGTGCCTGCTGTTGCCGCACTATGTGTCGCACCGGCGTGGCGAACAGCTTGCCGCCTGGCTGCAACGCGAACTCAACCCATAGGCAGCCCAGCCCCGGCGCCCCGCGGTAGCGCTCTTCACATTCCCTCGCATTTAACGGGCTGATTCGTCTTTAAAAATGGCGACCTTTCGCAGTTTGAACCATGCTGTAAACAGGACATTTGACCCGTTTTTCAGTCCATCAGGGAAAAGCCATGATAAGGATGCATGGGGAATACCGCAGGCACCTGCGGTCAGGGATTCGGATTCCGGTCGTTTTCAGCCACGCCGGCCGCACCTTCGAAACGACAACACTCGACATTTCCGCCAGTGGTCTGCGTCTGAAAAGACCGGAGCACGTGCATATTCGTGCCGGCGAAACCATCGACATCGAGTTCCGTGACCGAACCGGCACCAGGGTCGCTGCGACCGTGATGCACTCCGGCAAAACCCACATCGGCTTACAGTTCTATGATCGGCGCTTCTCCGGCAATGAGCTGAAGGCCCTCTACGACGTCGCCCCTCTCTGGCAACGCCTCAGCGCCACCAGCAAACGCACACTCTGGAAGAAGAGCCGTCGTCTGGCGGTTTTTCTCGCCAACACTTACCTGCGCTCGCTGCTCCTCGCCCTGGTCCGGCCCCAGTTCCTGTTCGCCGTGTATGGCAATGAAAAGCAGGTCCGTTCCTACGTCTCCGACGATATGGCGCGGCGCCTGCCCTTCAACCTGATACTGGGGGTCATCCGCAACGAAAACATGCGCGGCTTGATGGTCGCCCCGCAATTCCTGGAGCATGAGTTGCAGGAAGACTCCGACAAAGTCCGCCTGTACATGGAGCGTCTGCAGGAGGATTTTCCGAATGTGCAGCGGATTGCACTGGTCGGACGACTGCCCAACTTCGTAAAGAAAGCAGGCATCGATATAAAGCGACCGCTGGTGGAGGGCAGTCTTGGCACGCGCTATATGATCTGGGACATCGCGCGGCAAATGCGGGAGCGGCCGCAGTATCGCAACCAGAACAGCATTGTCGTGCTGGGCGGGGCCGGGCGCATCGGCAATGCTGTATGCCACGATCTCACCAGCCTGTACGACAGGGTGATTGGCCTTGATCCCCGCTACGAGGAAGACAACGAAATCAAAACCGATCAGGGGACGGTCCTGCAAACCGCGTCCCTCGAGCGTCTGAACGACGAAACGCTGTATATCGCGCTCACTCATCAGGGCGACGCGGTACTGGATCTCTATCAGCACATGCCCAACGGCGCCCTGATTGCCGATGACACTCATCCCTGCATTAGTTTGAAAGTGCGGGAACGCCTGCGGGAGAGTCAGATTGAGGTGGAGAAGATCGTACTGTCTCACGACCAATTTATGATGTGGCCGCGCATGCCGGACTGGAACAACCGGGATATCCCGGGATGTCTGGTGGAGGCCCTCGTCCTGCTTCGACAGCCGGATGTGGCCGAAGGCGGCTTTCACAGATTCTGTCAGGAAGCGGAATTTCTCGGCTTTACCGGCCGCCTGATCCGACCGCTGGATGAATAGCGATAACGGGAACGCCTTATGGTGACTCTCTGCAAATGGGCAGCAGCACTGATGGCCGCCCTGCTGTTGTGCGCCTTTTCCGTCAACGCCGGAGAAGTGATTCTCGATGGGGAGACAGGCCATCACAGCCTGAACGATCGCATCGACTATCAGCTCAGCAGCGGCCAGACACTTGAGCAGGTTGTGCAACAGTCACATTGGCAGGTAAAACGGGATCGCAGCGTACTGAATCTCGGGTTCACGGATCAGTCCGTCTGGCTTAAAACAAATCTGAATATCCCTCACGCCCTGGACCAGCCCTGGTATCTGGTGATTCCCTACCCCCTGCTGGAGCAGGTGGATCTCTATCTCCTGCGCGACGGCCAGCTGCCGGCGTTCTACCACACCAGTCGCGAGGAAACCGAAACCCAGAGGGAGCAGGCCCAAAGCTATCAGATCGCCCTGCCTCTGCCTCAGGATCTCAGTGGCAACGTGAATCTTGTCCTGCGGGCCCAGTCCGCCTCCTCGCTGCAGGTGCCGGTGGAACTTTGGAGCCAGGATCGCCTGCTGGACGACTTTTCCCGGGAAAGCCTCTACTGGGGCATCTATTTCGGCATCCTCGGGGCGATGGCCACTTACAACCTGTTCCTGTTTCTCTCCATCCGGGATCCGGCCTACGGCTACTATGTGCTGTACATCGGCGCGATCAGCCTCTTGATGCTCTGCATCTCCGGCGTGGGCAGCGCCTGGATCTGGAGCGGCCAGCCGCTACTGACCCGATACGCCTTGCCTACAAGCACGGCACTGGTCTCACTCAGTGCCCTGATGTTTGCGCGCAGCTTTTTGAAATGGGAGGAGATTTCCTATCGCTGGGAACGCGGCCTGAACATCACCGCGGGCCTTGCCGGGGTGTTGATTGTCTACACCTGGGTCGATCCGATACACGGTGCCCTGTTCGCCGGTCTGTTGGGCACCCTGGTGATCGTTCTGGTTATCTCTGTGGGGCTGGCCGCCCTCACTGCCGGTGTCGCCAGTGCCCGTTATTTCGTGCTGGCCTGGGCCGCCTTCGCGCTGGGAGCCTCCCTCTACCTGATGAACGTGTTCAACCTGCTGCCGGTGAATTTTCTCACCAACCATGCCATGCAGGCCGGCTCCGCAGCCGAGGTCCTGTTGCTGTCCTTCGCCCTGGCCCATCGCATCAAGGACGAGCGCACCCGCAAACTGGCCGCATTGCATCGCCAGCAACTGGCTGAGCGACAGGTCCGCGACATGGAAATGCAGTCGCTCGAGCAGGCGATGCACGATTCCGCCACCAAACTGCCTAACGGCGCGCTGCTCAATCAGCAACTGCAAACGGTGATTGCCCAGGGACAACGGGTCGCACTCGCGTTGGTCCACTACCCCCAGGTCAAGGAGATTGCATCCAGCATGGGGCACAACCTGGCCGAGGACATGTTTTGCCAGCTGATGAAAACACTGAACCATACGCTGGCGATTCTCGGTGGTGGTATCTGCCTGGAAGCGAAACAGCCCGCCTACATCGCCATTCCGGAGTTCGGTTCTGCCGCGTTCCTGGTCGACCTCAACCAGCTGCAGGGCAACCTGAAGCCGTTCGTAGAGCAGGTGGTCGGGCACCATGAGGTGGCCTTTCATTCGGTCCGACTGCCGGTGCTCATGAACCTGCATTGTGGCGTGGCGCTCGCCCCGGAACATGGCAAGAGCACGGACATCCTCTATCAGCACGCGTCGGCAGCCCGGGACCGTAGCGAATCGAGAAAGGTGCCGGTGCAGGTCTACAGTGAGGAAATATCCGAGTTCGCCCGGCGACGACTGGAACTGCTGACAGCCCTGCCCCAGGCTATTGAAGATGACGAGATCGAACTCTACCTGCAACCGCAAATGAACGGCACCGGCCAGGAACTGGTTGGCGCCGAAGTGTTGCTGCGCTGGCACAGTTCCCGGTTTGGGCCAGTGCCTACCTGGGAGGTCATCGAGATCGCAGAAAATGCAGGGCTGATGGATCTGCTCTCCCGTTATGTGGTCGCCCAGGCCTGGAGAATCATGCAGACTTTACGGGCACAGCATCTGGACATCACCTGCAGCATCAACCTGTCGGTCGAGAACCTGACCGACCGCCACTTCGTGCCGGATGCCCTTGAGGGCATCAGACAACACGGTATCCCGACGGACCGCGTCATTTTCGAGATGACGGAAACGGCGATGATGCACAACATGGAATCGGTCATCGATTCCCTGCTGCTCATTGCCAATGAAGGCTGCCGGATCGCCCTGGATGATTTCGGAACGGGCTACTCGTCCCTGGCCTACCTGAGTCGCCTGCCCATCCATGAATTAAAGATTGATCGCAGCTTTATCAGCCAGATGTGCTTGAATCGCAACGATCAGGAGATCGTCAAGAACACGCTGACCCTGGCCCGCACCCTCAATCTGGAGACTGTGGCCGAGGGTGTAGAGGATAAGGCCACCCTGACACGCCTCAGCGAACTGGGTTGCCACCGCGTTCAGGGCTACCTGTTTGCCAAACCGATGCCGGTGAAAGAGTTCTGTCGCTGGGCGTTGCAGCAAACGGTCGGTGACAGTGCCGGCAAAGGTCACTGAGCGAAGCCCACACTCGCGCCGTTCATGAAGCGCTTTTACCGGACGGCACATGCCCCTATCCCACCCTGTGGCGATGAAACCGCGGCACCTTTCAGGCCAAAGAGAAGAGTGAGTACCTGACGGATATCGGGTAAAGTACGAAACGTGTGCGGCTTTCGCGACGATCGGCTGTGGTGTCTCCGGCCCGTTTTCACTCACAGCCCACCCGATAATCCGTTGCTACCACTGACTTTTCCAGAAGGCCCCTGGGAAGTGGCATGACTCGACACGCCTCGCGCCGCACTGGCCGGTTTTCCACAAGCTGTTTATCCCTGATCGGGTGTCTGGCGCTGTTGCTGCTGGCGTGTTTTTGCGTGCAGGCGACATCGTTCGATGCCCCCACACCGTCTGCCGGCAGCGTTTTCTCCCCGTTGAAATTGAGTCAATTGGACGCCCAGTATCCTCTGGAGTCCCTGAAGCACTCGCCCGGTTTCATTCCGGCACCAACCGGGCAACGGTTGGAGAATGCGCCCGAACGCTCCCCTGACGCCCACCCGTTCGGACTGACACCCGATTTCAGGCAGCACCACCGCTATTGGCTCTACACCCGTGTCACAAACCTCACGGAAAACGACCAGTGGATGCTGCACATCAGTAACTTCGGGAATGTGCAGCCCAGGGTACTGATCCGCGGCCCTCACAGTCAGGAATACAGGACGTTTGACGAACAGGGGCGCACCAAGGACACCACGTCGACCAACACAACGGGCCGGGCGATCCCTTTGACGCTAAGTCCGGGAGAGTCGTACCAGATCATTATCGAGCTGGAGGCCGGATTTGTTGCTATTCAGCCTTATATCGGGTTGATGAGCCTCGGCCATTACAAGCTGTGGACGGCCCAGATGGACTACGCCTTCAAGCTGGCCATTGGTATCGCTCTTGGGCTCGCCCTCGTCGGTCTCACCTGCTGGTTGCTGACGCTGGGAAACGTGTTCCTGTGGGCGGCCTTATCGTCGCTACTGCTGCTGGTCTATTATCTGTGGCACAGCGGTGCCCCCGCCCTCTTTTGGCCATCGAACCACGAAAGAACGAACATCTACTGGATCCTGTTGGCATCGACACTGATCACCCAACTCCTGTTCGCGGCCGGGTTTCTTCGTATCAAACGGACATCGGCAGGGTGGTACCCCTTCTTTGTCGGGGCGGGGGTCATTACCTTGCTGATGTGTGTGGCCAACATGTTCGTTTCTGCACGCACGAATGTGATCCTCATATCCGTGAACTACGCGGTTGTCTGGATCGTCATTATCGCCTCCGGTATTGCCAAGGTTCGAACCGAAGGTCGTTACTATATTATTTATCTCCTGGGTTGGATCGTCCCCATGCTTTCCGTGGCCCATGTCCTCCTGTCGATACACAGCTCCCAGCAGCCAACCGAAGAAATCGGGCCTTCCTATAGAAGTATCCTCGTCCTTTACGGGCTGGTCCTGCACATGTTCCTGCACACGATCGCGTTGATATTGCGGATCAAAAAGATGGGGGAGGAAAAGCTGAAAACCGAGTTCATCAGCCAGGCCAAATCTCGCTTCATCGCCCAGAGCAGTCACGACCTGAACCAGCCACTGCACTCGATGAGTCTTTTCCTGGACCACCTCAAACCGCACGTCCAGGGGCTGGACGGCCAGAAAATCTTCGTTCGTCTCAAGAACACGCATCGGCAGATGCGCGACTCTTTCAAGGCCATCATGGATCTGAGCAAGCTGGAAGCCGGGGGCATCCAACCGCAATTCAAGCCCATCCACCTCGCCGATCTGTTTTCACGTTTGCAGCATGAATACGGGGTACACGCCGCGGAGAAAGGTCTTCGACTGACGTTTCATGACTGTTCGCTGACGGCCTTCAGTGACCCGCTGTTGCTCGAGCGCATGCTGCGCAACCTGATCTCCAACGCCATCAAATACACGGCGTCCGGCCGGGTGGTTGTCGGCTGTCGACGGCGTGGCTCACGGATTGATATCCAAGTTCTGGATACCGGATCCGGCATCGAACTGGCCGCGCACGAGCACATTTTCGACATCTATCAGCGCTCAGCAACGGTATCGGAACAATCGGAAGGCTCAGGGATCGGTCTGTCCATCGTCCGGCACATCTCGGAGTTGCTGGATCATCCGGTCACGATAAGGTCTGAGCCGGGCCGGGGAAGCTGTTTCACCATCAGCATCCCCCGCCTGACGGAACGCTCGCCACGGCAAACCACGACGACTTTCCCGGAGGACAACCCCATCGTGGCACTGGTTTTCCAGGACCGGACACTGCAGGATGCCCTGAGCGAACGATTCCGGAAATGGCATTGCCCGGTGCAGACCTTCGGGTCCATCGAGGCGGCGCAGTCCGCAAACCCGGCACCGTCGGTATTGCTCTGCGACCCGCCCCGCCTGAGCGAGGCGGCGCTGTCTCAGGAAGCCTTACGACAGTTCGCCCAAGGGACCGTAGCAGCCTGCACCAGCAAACCCGACACCGCCCTGCCCGGCGCCTGGATTGCATTGACGCCGGTTATCCGACCGTCCCAGCTGCGAGCCCTGCTCAACATCGCCGTGCGGCGCCGACAGGCCCGATTGACGGGAGCCGCCCCGGACGCGCCATTATTCGACTATGCAAAAGAATCGTTGCAACCGGAGTGAGCTGTTCTCATGACCCTGAAAGTGCTGATCATCGAGGACCATGAACTGTATCGCGATGGACTCCGACTGCTCGTCCTGGAGGCGCTCCCGGGTACGACCGTCCTGGAAGCAGGCGACTTCGCAAGCGCCCGATCCCGGCTCGCGGAACATCCGGATACGGATCTGGTACTGCTGGACATCCACATCCCGGGCACCGTGGGACTCGATGGCCTGAAGACCCTCAAAGCCAACCACCCGGCACTGCCACTGGTGGTGGTCTCCACCGTCGATCATCACGCCAGCATCCAGCAGATGTTGCAACTGGGCGCCGATGGGTTTATTGCCAAAACCAGCTCCAGGGCCGTTATGATCCAGGCCTTCCAGGCCATCATGGACGGCGAAGAAGTCATCATCAGTGGCCAGGACCCCGCCGAAGCCATCAGCCTATCTCCGCGCCAGATTGCAACGCTCGAACAGTTGGCGCTGGGCCTGCCCAACAAGGAAATCGCCTCGCAACTGAACATCGCTCCGGCCACAGTCCGGGAATACGTGTCCGATCTGCTGATGCGGTTCGAGTGTGATAACCGGACGCAGGTCGTGCTAAAGGCAAGGCGTTTGGGATTTATTCTGGATTGAGGGGATCGGTCTGTTGCTTCCACAGCGCTGACTGACTCCTGTGAGCCAGCTGTCATGACAAACGATCATTGACGAGACACAAAAAAGCCGGCCTAGGTCTGGCCGGCTTTCTCTGGCGTGTCTGATTCAATCGTCCATGCTGTCTGCAGACACTGGCTTGGTCAGGTCGATCAGACCGAGGCAGACCGGCTACGCAAGCGCAGCATGACCAACGCCAGCAACCCCAGGCCCAGCAGCGCGCTGGATCCCGGTTCCGGCACGGAAACGGAGTGCCCATTAAATTCGGTGACATGGCTGAATGTCAGCCCATCCAGTTTTTTGACGCCGAAATATTGGGCCAGGTCCAGTACACCCCAATCCATGCTGTTATTGTTATTGAACAGCACGAAGTTTTGGCCATCCTTGACCACAAAGAAGCTCGGCATTGACGTCAGCGCAAAGGCAACGACGGTGCTGGACTCCAGTGTCACGAAGAGGTCGACGGGATCCGTTTTGTCTTCGTAAGTCACCTGATAGCCCAAGACACTCTCAACCCAGTTTTCTTCCGTGGTCGGATTGGCATTGCCCAATACCGACTGCGTGGTCGATGCGACGAAGGTATCAAGCCCACCAACGTCAGTACCGCCTGAGATCATGTAAGCATAAGACGCTGGGCTAATCCCAAGTATCAGCGCAGCTCCGACGAATAGCGATTTAAGACTCATGTTATTTGACTCCAATACCCTTATTACTTCGAACCTCATGAGCCAAGGAAACAACAGCATGGCTTTGAGCCCCATGTAACAACGAGCAATTGCCGCGCCATATCCGTAACTCTCTGTCTTTTAAGACAATGAGCAAGATTCGATCGGAAGAAAGCGACCTACCGTAAAGAAAATCGACAGGTAAAAAGTCGTCGGAGCAGGCAGCCCCCAGAGGCAAGGACCGAGTAGACTTATGCCGCAGCCTATCACCCGCGAGGAACGGCGGAGCAGGCGTTCAAGGGACTGTCACATTTATCGACACGGGTGGATATCAGAGGAGCCCTTTACCGAAAACCACCGCACAGAAACGAACACGGCCCCTTCCCCGGTGGCATCGGTGTGAGCCGTCCTGTGGCGAGCAAAAATCGGAACACGCCCCTACAGCAGAATGACGGCCCAGCAAACCGAAATGACCACCAGCCCCACAAACTGGGCGGCGCTGCCCATATCCTTGGCCTGTTTGGAGAGCGGGTGAAGTTCCATCGACACCCGGTCAACGATGTTTTCAATGGCCGAGTTCAGCAACTCGATGGCGAGGGAAAGCAAGGGCGCGGCGATCAGGACTGCCCGTTCGGCGCGGGTGACATCCACCCAACAGGCGATGGGAATCAGGATGACGTTGATCAACACCAGTTGACGAAACGCCGCCTCATTGAGAAACGCCGCCTTGAGACCCTGCATGGAATAGCGGGTTGAATTCAGGATTCGGGTTATTCCTTTCCCGCCTTTCAGCGCGTGGGCACCGGGTTCATGAATTGATTTGGACATCACTGGCCTTATGTTCATCGGGCAAGGAATAAGAAACCGGCGACGCGTCGAAGCTAGGCAACGGTCCGGGTTTAACAAGAGGCCGAATTATGACCGCTGGATTCGACTTTGAGAATGCGGGTCCTCCGAAGCCCGGCGCACGGTCGTGACCCAAGTCAGGTGTGACCCGCATCGCCCTACCCCTTCACATGGCCTCTTTGCTGGCATGAAGGGCAGAAATACAATCGACGACTCGCCATGGCGGTTTTCACGATCGGCCCATCGCACTCGTGGCAGGCCTGACTTTCACGATTGAACACCATGTGGCGGCGTTGGCCGAAGGTCCAGCCGTGGCGCTTGAGCCGTTCGGCCCGCTCCGGGTCGTTGGTAATGCCCTTCAGGTTATACGCGCGCTGGAGCATCCTCAGGATGGCCTCGGCCAGGCGCCGTCGTTCGACGTCGTCCAGATCCCGGGGGCGCATGTCGGGCGCCAGCCGGGCCTCGAACAGGATCTCCGAACGCAGGTAGTTTCCGATGCCCGCGATAAAGGCCTGATCCAGCAGCAGGCCACCCAGATTCCGGCCGCGGAATCGCCGGTCTTCAAACACAGCCAGCAGGTCGTCCACGCTGACGGCCTGGTTCAGCGGGTCCGGTCCCAGTCGTACCAGATAGTCCACCTGATCCAGTTCATCCGGACGCACCAGCCGGATATCCGACGAACTGTACAACCGGGCCGCTTTTTCCGCACCGAGGATCGCGAACCGAAGCTGCCGGTTGGTCGCCGGTTCCCGATCAGACGGGCCGATCATCCATTTCCCATACAGCTGGTTGTGACTGTACACACACCAGGGACCGTCCTCGTCGGTGGCGGCCAGAAACACCAGGACGGCCTTGCCCCGAGCTTCAACGCTCGTCACCTGACGCCCTGCCAGCAACGGCTCGAACGACTTGAAGCGCTCAAAGGCGAACATCACGGTCTCCGCAGTCCGTCCGGCAACCGCGCTGCCGATCTCATCAACCATGCGGCGTATTTCGGGGCCCTCGGGCATGGATCTCATCTCCTCAATTCGTCGTCCGAAGGACTACGCGAGACCGGCAGGCTCGGACCAGCTCTTTTCGGTATTCCTGTTCAGGGAAATGGCCTGGTGAGTTCAACCGGTCAACGCAAATATGCTTTGCAGCTTCTCCACAGGTGTCAGGTAGTCGAGTGTTTTCCTCGGTCGTTCATTCAGCTTCCTTGCAAATTCATTTAACTGCTTCTGGGAATAGC